>CAZBML010000029.1:9223-9509 GCA_964493295.1 uncultured Pseudomonadales bacterium
GGAGGTAGGGGCGGGAGTAGGAGTGGCGGTTGAAAGAGTGGGAGTGCTCGTGGGGATAGGCGTGGCGGATGGGGTGGGGCGACGGATAAGATTGATGGTCCAGATCTGGATGCCAATAACGACAATGAGGAGGATAGCTAGCACCGAACAACAAGAAAATTTCATAAACTTTCTCCAATATCGGACAGTAAGAAAATTGTAGCACCGATGTAAAGTCAGGCGTAGAGACCGGCTAATTTTTGCGCGACTTTTTTGGCGTCGTACAATCTCTCGGCTCGGGCACGGC
>CAZBML010000030.1:0-1704 GCA_964493295.1 uncultured Pseudomonadales bacterium
TACTCGGGATCCCAGCCGACTCACTGCGCAACTTTTCGGTGGTAGTGATTGCCTTGTTTGGCTTCAGTCTCATCATCCCCCAGTTTCAACTGATGATAGAGGCACTCTTTGCCCGCCTAGCCAACTTTATGCCTAGTTCGGGTGGGAAGACTGGCTTTGGTGGCGGGGTAGTGATCGGCTTGTCGCTCGGATTACTCTGGACTCCCTGTGTCGGCCCCATTCTAGCTTCCGTTATTTCCCTCGCCATCACTGGCATTGTTACAAACGATACTTTCTTTATCACGCTCGCTTATTCGCTCGGTACCGCTATCCCTATGTACCTCGTGATTATCAGTGGGCGTTCTCTTTTTACACGAGTTCCTTGGCTACTCAGCAACACCGGTAAAATCCAAAAAGTTTTTGGTCTCGTCATGATTCTCACTGCCCTCATGATTTACTTGGGTCTCGACCGCAACTTTCAGACTTATATTCTCACCAAGTTTCCCCAGTACGGCACCGGCCTCACCAGGTTCGAAGACAAAGCTTTTGTCAAAGACAATTTAGTAGATATGGGCAAACCCAACGTCAAACTACAAAGGGTTGGTATTCTGGCTCCCGACCTCCACGTAGGAGGACAGTGGTTTAACTCTAGTCCACTCACCATGAAAGAGTTAAAGGGTAAAGTTGTGCTCGTAGACTTTTGGACCTACACCTGCATCAACTGTATCCGTACCCTGCCATATCTCAAATCCTGGCACGAAAAGTACAGCGACAAGGGACTCGTAATAATCGGCGTTCACGCCCCCGAGTTCGAATTTGAAAAAGACGCAGATAACGTAGAGGGGGCCATCAAAGATTTTGGTATTACCTATCCCGTTATGCAAGACAACGACTTTGCTACCTGGAAAGCATACAAAAACAGGTATTGGCCAGCCAAGTACTTGATCGATCAAGATGGCAACATCCGCTACACCCACTTTGGCGAGGGCGACTACGACGAGACGGAGTCTGCCATTCAGGAGTTGCTAGCGCTAAGTGCGCCCGTCGCCAATCCCACCTATCGCACCTATGGTCGTACACCCGAGCTCTACGTAGGAACTACTCGGTGGGACGACTATCCGGGACTCAAACTCATGGGCGACTGGAGCAGGGAAGCAGAATTCTCAACTCCAAAATCTGGCGCTACGCTCGAGCTCAAATTCGATGCCAAATCCGCCCACTTGGTCATGACTCCAATTGGGGGTCCCGCCACAGTCGAGGTTTATCTGGATGGTCAATTGACCAAGACCATCGAGGTCACCAAAAACATGCTTTATGATTTGGTCGAGCTAGATAGTCCGGGCGTCCACAACTTGCGCCTCGTTTTCCCCAAAGGCGAGGTCGAGCTCTTTGCCTTTACCTTTGGCTAGGCACAAACTTGATCGACAGCGAATTCACACAGTGACGGGTATCCTTGACCGTTAATTTTTCGCCAACAAAGATGTGTCCCAAATGCCCTCCACACCGCGCGCACTGGATCTCTGTCCTAGATCCATCGGGATCTGGTATTTGCTTCACCGACCCCTCGATGTGATCGTCAAACGCCGGCCAGCCGCACCCAGCATCGAACTTGGTCTTGGAGCTGTAGAGCGGATTGTCGCACTTGCGACACACATACATGCCTGGTTTATAAAAATTGTCGTATTCCCCGCTAAATGGCCGCTCCGTCCCCTTGTCCTCGATCAC
>CAZBML010000030.1:1804-9177 GCA_964493295.1 uncultured Pseudomonadales bacterium
AAAAATTGTCGTATTCCCCGCTAAATGGCCGCTCCGTCCCCTTGTCCTCGATCACGTGTTTCTCTTGTGGGGTGAGTGGATTTAACTTCATTCCTCGATGATAACATACCCACCGTCTGGTATAATTATAGCCCTGAGCATAGTCGAAGGGCCCCATCGTCCAGCCCGGTTAGGACATCAGGTTCTCATCCTGGTAACTTGGGTTCGAATCCCAATGGGGTCACACATCTCTGTCGGTGCGAGCTGACCTGAAGGGGTCATAAAATTAGATTGACGCTGCCTCCTAATTTACTCGTAGTTTTTAGATAACTCGCTGTCACAGCCTGTAATACGTTAATATAGCAATATGAACACAGCAGCACTCATAACAGATATTAAGTCTGGAATTCACTTCAACCAACTGGTTCTTATTGGAGTTGATGGTAGAAGTGGTGCTGGGAAAAGCACATTAGCTGGTGAATTAGCGGCACAGTTACCAAATGCGACACTTGTCCATTTAGATGACTATAATTTATATGCAGGCGAAGAGAGCATTAAGAAGGTTGTTAATGAGGTTATTCTCCCCCTAAAAAAACTCAAGCCAAAAAAAGTTGTCATCTTGGAGGGTATATTCGCGTTGAACAAAACCTTGATTAATTTTTATGATTATAAAATATGGATAGATATTCTCCCCGAAATTGGTTTTCAACGAGGTTTGGCGAGAGATATGAGGATGAATGGAATAAATAATGCTGATAAATGGTTAAACTATTGGTTGCCTAAAGAAGATGAGTACATAAGTGTTGAACAGCCTCAACATCTGGCTGATTTTACAATAAATGCTACAATGCCCCTATGACAATCGCGAAAGAAAAAATCCAATGAATAGCCGAGTCGATTTCTACAACAACTACTCTCCTTTTTAATTTCTCCCACTGTTCGTACTGAACAGTTTATATTTACACCTTTTTTAGGAGGAATTCTTGTGTATTCAAAAATCAATATCAACAAAATGGATTTACTGGTTGCTATCTACATTGCCTGCATCGCTATAGCAGAATTGATGGGTGCAAAAACCTTTCCGCTAGTGATCCCGGGGTTGCCAACGCTAAATGCCAGTGTCGCTATTTTTGTTCTACCAATCATCTTTACCGTTAACGATGTTATCGCCGAAGTGTATGGCAAAGAGCGCGCCAGGAGTGTAGTTAGGTCAGGGTTGATAGTGATCGTCCTGCTATTACTATTCTCACTGCTCGCGACCCATCTGCCACCTTCTGGTCGGTTTGTAGGATCCGAACCTGCCTACGACACCATCTTTGGACTATCCGCTAGGATATCACTCTCTAGCTTGATAGCCTTTACCATAGCTGAGTATATGGATATCCTCATTTTCTCCAAAATACGGCAAAAAATTGGGACCAAGGCACTGTGGCTACGAAACAATGTTTCCAATGTGATCTCTCAGCTGTTCGACACGGTGATTTTTATGACTCTCGCGTTTTATTCACTGAACCAAGATATAATGAGTAACGTGAGTTTCTTGTTAAGTCTTATTATTCCCTACTGGTTACTCAAATGCAGTATGTCGGTTATCGAAACGCCTCTCGTGTACTGGGGTGTAAAGTGGCTCAAGGAGGACAAATGATCACAACTAAACAGCAAGCCACAGCGTATCTAGACAAATACATCCCCAAAGACCGTGACTTTAAATTTCCCGGTGAATTGGGTATGCAGCGAACGGCATATTTACTCAAATTACTCGGTGATCCGCAAAATAAGCTCAAGGTGATTCATATTGCCGGTACATCTGGCAAAGGATCCACCTCTTATCTCATTAGTATTATTTTGCGCAGTCTCGGCTTTAAGGTCGGATTGTGCGTTTCCCCGATCCTCGTAGATACTCGCGAAAGATTTCAAATCAACAACCAGCTCATCGCAGAACAAGAATATTTTGCCTGTCTGGATAAAATTATTTTTGCAGTCACTACCTTGTCGCAAACGAAATTCGGGCCCCCCACCTATTACGAAATACTCGTGGCTCTCACCTACTATATCTTCCAAAAAGAGCAGGTTGATTACGCCGTCATCGAGACCGGTCTCGGCGGTCTGCTCGACGGCACCAATGTCGCAACGCGTCAAGACAAGCTCGCCGTCATTACTCAGATAGGGCTTGATCACACAGCTATTTTAGGCAAAACACTGGAAAAAATAGCTTTCCAAAAGGCGGGGATTATATATCGTGGCAATACCGTCCTCACCATCAAACAAAACCCCAAAGTTCTGCGAGTCATCGAAAAACAGGCACAGGCAATGCAATCAAAATACTATGTAATCGGCCCCAAAAATATCCGCCGTAGCTCGTTACTGCCAGCTCCGAAATTTGATTTTTCGTTTATGGATCGATTGCTAAAAAGTATTTCGCTTCGAATGAAGGGATCGTTTCAAATCCAGAATTGCTCGCTTGCGCTCGCGACAGCAATCATACTATCCCACCGCGACGGATTTGACCTAGACAACAAAAGGATTCAAGCGGCTTTGGCGGTCGCTGAGTTTCCAGGCCGGATGCAGGAGATAAAAATTAATGGTCAGACGATCGTGGTAGACGGTGCACACAATCCTCAAAAAATGAGGATGCTGGCCAAAAACCTCAAAAACTATTTTCCAGAGCAAAAATTTAGTTTTATGATCGCTCTCAAACGCGGCAAAGACTACAAAGAAATTTTGCGTCTCGTTATACCTATAGCCAGCAGGATTATCGTAACTTCATTCAAGGATCAAACACAAAAACAGGGTTCGAATGCCACCGCCGAAGACGCAAAAGCGATCAGTCAGTTGTTTCACACTCTATGTTTCAAAAAATATGTGCTCTACCGCGACAGTCATGTAGCACTCAAAGAACTGCTCAAAGAAAAAGGTTCAATCAAAGTGATCACTGGCTCTCTCTACTTAATCAGCGAGATATATTCACACATTAAAAATATGTAAAATAGATCAAACTATATCGTAGTATAATTGCCAGATGACTAAGAAAAAAGGCAGTATCTCGGATATTCTAAAGAGCACAGCCTGGGTCACCAAATTCCTTTTCAAATTTAGCCCAGGGCTATTTATTGCCACTTGTAGCACCCAAATTGTCACCTCGGTCGCCCCTTTCTTTCGCACCAAAATCTTCTCTGACCTGATCGACTCGCTCACTAGTGGAGGGCAGGATAGCTGGATCAACCCGTTTATTTGGTTTATGGTCGTGGGGCTTATCACCTCTCTCTTCTTTTTCCTCCAGGGCCAACTCAATCGGATTCTGGATATCCGACTCCAGGCTCATCTACGTAAGACATTTATTAGCAAAGTCGCTCATCTCGACTACCAGCACCTAGAGTCCAAAGAAACTTCGGCTCTCATCTCCAAAGTTGATGAAGAGTTTGGTTGGCGCATCCGCCAAACTGTGAGTGATCTAAGCAACCTCCTCTTCAATTTTATGTCGCTCATCGCCATCACCGTTATCATCCTCCCCAAGTATCCCTATATTTGGCTCCTGATTATGATCGCCCAAATCCCTCAGTATTTGATCGAGCGATACTGGGTGAAGCAAGAATGGCAGATCCACGAGCAAAACAGCGACAAAAACAAAGAACTCTGGGATCTCAACTACCAGCTCAGACAGAAGAACTATATAGCCGAGCTTCGGATCAACAATGCTGTGGATTATTTGGTGAGCAAATTTAGTGGAATTTTTGATTTCTTTGCCAACCAGCGAGTATCAATCAGGATTAAAAAGACTCCTAGCGAGGTGCTCCTTACTATTCTCTCCATCATCATTAGTGGCTTTAGTTTGGCGATTATTATTCACGACGTCACGGTTGGTCTTATCACAATCGGTCTCTTCACTTTTTACTTTGATACTATTCGTCGGGTAGGGGAGGTATTCCAAAGCTTTGTCTACACGACTGTCTCGATTACCGAAAATAGTTATCATATCGACAACTTTAAACAAATCCTCGAAATGGAAAACGTCATCAAGAGCGGTAAGGCCAAAATCAAAGGTTTTCATCCACCCATGATCGAGTTTAAGCACGTCTCCTTCAAATACCCCGGCAGTGACAGATATGTCTTTAAAGATTTAAATTTCACCATCGATTCCGGCGAAGAAATCGCGATTGTCGGTGAAAATGGTGCTGGCAAAAGTACTTTGATAAAGTTGCTCTGTTGTTTTTATTACCCAGATTCAGGTCAAATCCTGATTGGGGGGATCGATACTCGATTACTCGACCTCTCAAACTGGTACAAACACTTGGCCTACCTCACCCAAGAATTCAACAACTTTGGCAACATGACTCTAGCAGACAACGTGACGATCGGTGATCCCACCAAGCCTATCAATACAGCAGGGGTGTTAAGTGCTCTAAAAAATGCTGACGCCAAGTTCTGGAAAAAATACAAAGATGGGCTAAGTACTAGGATGAGTCAGCGCTATGGTGGGGAGGAACCCAGTCTCGGCCAATGGCAAAAGATCGCAATTGCTCGCATATTTTATCGTGACTCTAGTGTGATGATCCTCGACGAGCCCACTGCCTCGATCGACGCGGTATCAGAATACAAAATCTTCAACGAGCTCTACCGCTCCATTACAGGCAAAACACTCATTATCGTCTCTCACCGCTTCTCTACTGTTCGCAACGCAGAGCGGATTCTTGTTTTGGATAATGGCAATATTGCCGAGTCTGGTACTCACGAAGAGCTCTTGGAGTTGGATGGACTCTACTCACATTCCTTCCGCTTGCAAGCCAAAGGGTATAATTAGCATCATCATGGACGTCAAAATAGAACCCAGCTGGAAAAAGGTACTTAGTGGTGAATTTGACAAGGAATACTTTGCCAAGCTTACTGAGTTCGTCAAATCCGAATATCAGACCTCGACTGTCTATCCACCCCCCAAATTCATTTTTCGCGCCTTTGAGCTCACTCCATTTGACAAAGTCAAAGTCGTGATCCTGGGTCAAGATCCATATCACGGCGCAGGTCAGGCCAACGGGCTGTGTTTTGCTGTCAATCG
The DNA here is from genome assembly GCA_964493295.1 of uncultured Pseudomonadales bacterium. Taxonomy (GTDB): domain Bacteria; phylum Patescibacteriota; class Microgenomatia; order UBA1400; family UBA12108; genus CAJAUT01. The sequence goes on from CAZBML010000030.1 coordinate 6,834, forward strand.
GGGAGTCAGACTCCCACCATCTGTCCAAAACATTTACAAAGAAATCAAAACCGATCTCGGTCGCCCACCTAAGTATCCGGATGGTGATCTCGAGGAGTGGGCTAAGCAGGGGGTCTTACTATTAAATGCCACCCTCACCGTCAGTGAAAAAAGTCCCGGCTCGCACCAAAAGAAGGGGTGGGAAGAATTTACCGACAGCGTGATTAAAGTCCTCTCCGAGCAAAAAGAACACCTTGTCTTTATCCTTTGGGGTGCGTACGCCCAAAAGAAAGGGGCAGTGATCGATGATCAAAAACACTTGGTGATCAAGTCCGCGCACCCATCTCCCTTCTCAGCTTTCTCTGGCTTCTTTGGCTCGCAACCATTTTCCAAGTGCAACAATTACTTGAGTCTCTTTGGCGACGATCCAATCGACTGGTAACCTACTCAATCAAGTTTATCCACTAATTACCATGTTCCCAGCTTCTTCTTCATGGTAACCGTGAGAACTAGTAAGAGATTTTACGTACATCACCACTGACTTTTCAGAATAATTATTCAGCAGTTGATATAGATACATCATCGGATTCTCCAAGATAAGTAGGAACTTCATCTTTTCGATCTGTGACTCAATAATTGCATACTCGCAGTGATGAATCATCTTATTCCCATGGGTGCATGAGTTGGAAATAGTTACCTTCTGGATCAGCAAGGGTCGCGATTCCTGGTTTGTCCCACCCATCCATTTTGTAGGGCTCGGCAATTACCGTGGCACCTAGCCCTTTGATCCGGTCAAATTCTTCCTGGACTTCTCTTGTTTCAAAATTAAAAATGACTCGCTCAGGATTGATGGACTTACCTTTTACTTTGTCATGTGCCCCAATCGAAAGGAAACATTCACCCACAGAGTATCCGTACCATCCACTCTCTTCCATGTCCGGTTGTTTCTCTAATACTTTGCTATAAAAATCTGACAATTTTTTAGGGTCAGACGATCCGATCATCACCGAGCTAAGTTTCAACATGTGCACCTCCTCAAAAGTTTAATTAACTTTCCCGATCGCAAATTTTTTCATTAGAGACCTAGCCATCGACGAGTGAGCACCACTACCGTTGGGGCGATTGTTAAACAGAGAGGTTGCATCTTTGCCACATCCCATTAGGATCGCATCTTTGCCTTTGTGCATCGGGACAAACTTTGTCACATCATATACATTACCCTCTATCAGTAACCAACAGTCATCTCGGCTTGCGTGTTTTGCGACCTCCTCCATCGAGTACATCTTTACCGGTTTTAGGAAAAAGTATCCGAGTCCTAGGACTCCCAAGATACCAAGCAAAGTCAGCATTTTTTTCATCATATACTAATCACTATACCAGTCACAGTTTTACTTTGTCTAGTGTTATTTACCTGCCATTGCCTCGGCTTTAGTTTTATGAATAGTTCCATCTGGGTGGTGGGGAGGTAGATACAGCGTATATAGCTTGGCCACCTCAGGTCCTATATTGATCACGTTGTGATTGGTGCCAGCGGGGACTATCGCGGCCATCCCAGCTGTCAGGGTAGATTCCTCGCCGTTCATAATGATCTTTAGCGTTCCTGCTTCTAATCTAAAGAACTGATCATTCTCCTCGTGAGTTTCTATTCCGATCTCTTCTCCTACCTGTAAAGCCATCACTACTAGTTGCGTATGTCCACTCGTATAGAGCACGTGCCTAAAGTAGTTGTTTTGTACGGTTAGCTCTTCAATATTTGCTGTGTATCCAATCATAAAACTATCCTCCAAATATTATCTTTACCTATCCACTATAACCCAAATCCTCCAAATTTGCTCGATACGTACTATAGGTATATTGACTATACCCACTGTTTTGCTATCATGCTCGGATGACAGATTCAGTTCTAAACGAAAAAATCCAGTTTACCAAGGCTGGCTTGGCAGAGATCAAGGCAGAGCTCGAAGAGCTCAAAGGTGCCAAGCTCACTGCCGCAATCGAGCGGGTTGCTCGTGCCAGAGATTTTGGTGATCTCTCGGAAAACGCCGAATACCACGCGGCAAAAGAAGAACTATCCTTTATCGAAGGTCGCATCGAAGAGCTTGAGGGCATTGTCGCACGCGCCGAGGTGGTCGGTAGCAAAAATAAAAAAGGCACCATTGATATCGGCTGTAAAGTCACAGTTACCCTCGGTGGCAAGGAGCACACCTATGAAATCGTAGGTGAATGGGAGGCCGACCCCCTAAAGAAAAAGATCTCCCACACTTCCCCCCTCGGCCAGGCGCTCGTGGGCAAAAAAATGGGTGAGAATGTCGTATTCACTGCCCCAGCCGGCAAAGTTATCTACAAAATTAAAAAAATCCACTAA
>CAZBML010000031.1:0-648 GCA_964493295.1 uncultured Pseudomonadales bacterium
TTTTGGCCGCCCTCGTCTTTGGTCTACGGCATCCGCGTCGATTACCTCGCACCAACACTCTACCTGTTTGACCTCTTACTTCTAGGCTATTTGGTCGCACGAAGGCCCGACCTGCTAAGGAAATCCTGGCTATCAGCCAAGATGTTTAGTCGAACATCAAAAACAAATAGTGAGACCAGGTCGGACCTTATTGGAACCCTCGCGCCCATTTTATTAGTCAATCTTCTTTTTTCCGCCAATCCTCTTTCTACTCTCTCCTGGTCCCTCCATTTTCTGTTGTATTCAGTTTTCCTGAGGTCTGTCCTTGCCCCAGGGTCCGACCTGCTAAGGAAATCCTGGCTATCAGCCAAGATGTTTAGTCGAACCCCAAAAACAATTAGTGAGACCAGGTCGGACCCTCAGGTTGTGATCGCTGTCGTACTGACCCTCACCCTCCTGTTCCAACTCGCACTCTCCCTCACCCAAGTCTATCTCGGTCATTCTCTTGGTGGGCTCATGTACTACCTCGGCGAGCGCAGTATAGCTGTGGGTCAGCCTGCGGTCGCTCTTGGCTCGTTTATGGACTCTGTCGTACTTCGAGCCTATGGCACGTTTGGTCACCCCAACGTGCTTGCTGGTTGGTCAGTAATCAGCCTACTTATTTTGCTC
>CAZBML010000031.1:658-8893 GCA_964493295.1 uncultured Pseudomonadales bacterium
AAATCCTGGCTATCAGCCAAGATGTTTAGTCGAACCTCAAAAACAATTAGTGAGACCAGGTCGGACCTTTTTGGAATTTACTTTCCCCTCCTCCTCACCACGTTTATCATCCTCCTCACGGAGTCTCGCTCGGCTGGCCTGGCCCTCTTCGGTCTCGTCATCCCCTTTTATTTTATCCAAAACCTAAAAACTAGAATTATGTATTTTGCTCTCCTCTTAATCCCTCTCTTCTACTTCCTAATTCCCAACCCACCTGCTCGCGCCGACTTGTCCCTCTCCGAACGCCATACTTTACAGGGAGTCTCCCTGTCAGTTGTTCGCGCCTTCCCCATTTTTGGCACGGGCGCCCAGGCTAGCATTTCCACCTACCCCTCGGTCGCACCAGACAATAGACTCCTCCAGCCCGACCACAACTCCTTCACACTCTTTCTGTCCTGGTTCGGCCCCTTCGGCGTCCTTGCAACCATCTTAATTCTTAAATCTTAAATCTTAAATCTTAAATCATTTATCCCGATTGTCCCCCTCCTTCTGCTAGACCACTACTTCCTCACCTCGCCCCAGGGGTTATTTATCTTTTTGCTCTACCTTAAGCTAAACTACTCTCATGCTCAAAAAAATCTTTAGCAACACCTTGGCCCAGCTCGTGGCCAAGTTCTTTGGCGCCGGACTCACTCTCCTCACCACCTATTTCACCATTCGCCTCGCCGGCCTCGATCTCTATGGTGATTTAACTAAGATCCTCATCATTGTGGCCGTGGGTTTTACTGCCATCGATTTTGGTCTCAATGCCGAAGGACTGCGCTCATCCCCCAATGATTTATCCATGCGCCAAAGTCTAGTCCAGATTCTCCTGGCTCGCTTTCTCCTCTCGCTGGTGGTAGTTGTCACGTTAAACCTAATAGTTGGAGTCTTGCCCGGAGGCTATTCCAGAGCGGTCAAATCAGTTTTCTGGCTCGGTAGCCTCGCCATCATTTTCCAGGGCATCTATACTTCAGGCAACTCTTGGTTCCAGTACAAGCTCTCCTACTGGCGCTCCACTATCTCTGTCGTCGTTGGCTCGCTCGTTGGTACCCTCCTTACTTTTTACTATCTCAAGTACTCCCCCACTCTCTTCAACTTTGTCCTCGCCACCACCCTCGGCTACCTCTCGATGGCTCTGACCACCCTACTCCTGCTCCCACACTTAAATCTTAAATCTATCATCTTAAATCTAAAATCTATCCTCCCCCTTCTTCGCCGTTCCCTCACCCTCGGTCTCATTATTATCGCCAGTGTTATCGCCAGCAAAATCGACACCGTCATTCTGGGGATCTACCGCCTCTCCAGCGAGGTTGGTCAGTATGGCTTTGCGTACCGAATCTACGACGTTATTCTCGTTCTACCCGTGTTTGTCATGAACGTTGTCTACCCAATCTCAGTCAGGGAAAGCCAAAAAAACACCGGCTCCAAGATAATTGGCAACACTCTCTATACTTTGGCGGGCATTAGTTTGGTTTTATCTGTGCTCCTTTGGTTTTCTGCTCCCCTAATCGATTTGGTTAAACCTGGTATGACGATTTCCATTGCCGTAATCAAAATCCTTGCCTTGGCCTTGCCATTTTTCTATCTCACCGCTCCTCTTATGTGGGGGCTCATCGCTAAAAAACGCGACAAGCTAGTTTTAGCGATCTATCTGACAGCCGCGCTACTCAATGCCACGCTCAATTTATTACTAATCCCCTCTTTCGGTGCCACCGCCGCCGCCTGGAACACTGGTCTCACTGAATTTTTTATTTTCCTCTCTCTGCTATACTTTTCCCGTACCAAGATTAGGTAATATGCAATTATTTAAAAATTTTGAACTTCAAATTTATTTAGAATTTATAGTTTAGGATTTATGAAATTGTTATTAAACACCGATGGTGGCTCCCGTGGCAATCCTGGTCCAGCCGCTTATGGCTACGTCATCCAAGACATTTCCAATCTGGATGCGGTAAAGATTCTGGAAAAATGCGGTAATTATATCGGCGTCACCACCAACAACATTGCCGAGTACCAAGGACTAATCGATGGGATTAAATGGGCACTCGCCCACCACCCAGAGGCTGAGCTCGTCATCAAAATGGACTCGCTCCTCATCGTCAATCAAGTCAAGGGGTTATTTAAAGTTAAAAATCCAGGACTTTTCCCCAAGTGGCAAGAGGTGAGGGGACTCCTCTCTCAACTACCCAAATGGTCCATCGAACACACATATCGGGAAGGTAATTCCCTAGCCGACGCCCTCGTAAATACAGCTCTCGATGCACATCAAGCGCTCTAGCGCTCACCAAAACTAATTTCTCTCCATACCGTACCACTCCAAAGCTCGCAGGGCGAAGGGTAGACTTACTGATTTTCAGGAATTATAGGGCCTAAATCTTTGCTTGCAAATTTAGTGCTAACGTACTGAGTTTACAGACCACGAAAAACGTGCAAAAAACGTGAGAACGCAAAAAGAGGATAAAACAGAGATGCCGTATCAAGACAAAAAAAGCCAAAAAAACGTAACAACATACAAAGTATTCTAAACTCTGAAAAATATAAGGTATAAAAACTCGGGTAGGGGATACTAATTGGATTCTTGATATCAGGTATACTGAATTTATGCGGTCATATTCTGTAGAAACCAGAGGGCAGGGGGTGTTAATCTTGGGTGGACCGAGAGACCTCACCACCAAACTCATCGAAGAATTTTTACTTGCTGGCTACCGCGCCATCTCCCCAGACAACCTGCAAGATATCGAGGAGTTGTACTCTTCTCATGATCTTGATTATTGTTTGTGTTTTGATCAGGCGATCTCGCCAACTATCAGCGAGCGGATCTCACACTTGGTAGCTACGGGGGAAACTCGCCTTGTTCTCGTTTCTCATCACTCAACCACGCCCGTTTCACCTTTTCCTCAAGCTCCAATCTTTAAAAACTTGATTTATTCTGATTATTTGGGGGCAGGGGAGTGCCGCTCTAGTCTCCTCCAAGCCTGGCGAGCAACCATCGCTTCCTCACACACCCTCTCACTCGCCGGCGATGGTTTGGCCGAAATTTCGCTCCTCCAATTAGACGACCTCGCCCACCTCGTTGTTCTTGCAACCATTAATCCTTCAACCACGGTCGGCCAACAGTATTGGCTAGGCAATCCCGAGCCCATTTCACACCTCAGCTTAGCCTACCTCGTTCGCTCCAACTTGCCCTACAAAGCGCAGATCACCTTTGTTCAAAATGACGACCAACCTAGCCTTGCCTGGGATAACACTTCTTACTTAGCAACTACTCAGCTACTCGCATTTACTCCACATCGCCAGATAGAGCCGTCTCTTAAGGCGCTCTTTAGCTCCCCCTCCCAGCTAGAAGTAAAACCAGAACCAGAAAAGCCCAGCCTAGCTCCTCCCACGCCAAAGCCACAACCCGTTTCTCCTCCACCTCCACCTGCTCCTCCGCTCAAAAAACTCACCCCCCTTAAACAGCCCAAAGTGTATTTTGTCCCTCTCGAGGAGCGCAAACCCAAGGTCACTCTTCGCCTACCAAAATTCACTTTTAAGCGGCTCGGAGCGCAAAAGACTCGTCGTACTTTTCACCTCAACTCGGTCGTGGGAAAGGGGTTTTTGATTGCCTTTGCCCTCTATTTTGGGACTCTCGCTTTTTTTGCTACTGTCTCTGGACTCATGTTGCAAAAATCATATCGAGCCATCCAAAACAACGAGCTACCCCAAGTTACTAGTCTCAACAAATTTAGTCTTACCTATCTTCGCGCCAACGCGCTGGCAATTTCTTCTCTACCCATCCTCTCGGGGCGCCAGTTTTTCCAGGACCTCAACACTCTCCTCGATGCCTACCACCAATCCCTCGCCGTGTTCGAGTTGGCGGGCTCACTCAATAGTTCGACGCAAGAACTCATTCACTATACTTTTGGCTCTGGTACAGCCGACGTCGCCCAGCTAATCAGTCAGAGTAGGCTCGAAATCGAAGAACTTTATCAAAAACTTTCTCTCCTAGATGGTGTTTTACCCCCCACCGCTCCAGCTATCATCCCAGAAGTCCATCACGACAAATATCTCAAAATTAAATCACAACTTGCCTCGCTCAAACGCTCAATCACCACCGCCAAAGCCTTGCTCGCCACCGCTCCAGACTTTATTGGTCTCGGTGGGCGCAGAAAGTATGGGGTTCTTTTCCAAAACAACATGGAGCTCAGGGCGACAGGCGGGTTTATTGGCTCCTTTGCCATCCTGACTTTCGAAAACGGCAAGCTCTACGACATGCCCATTTTCGATGTGTATGACGCAGATGGTCAGCTCAAAGGTCACGTCGAGCCGCCGACCCCGATCAAAACCTTCTTGGGCGAGGCCAATTGGTATCTGCGCGATAGCAACTTTGATCCCGATTTCCCCACTAGTGCCAGGCGCGCCGAGTGGTTTATCAAAAAATCACTCAATCAGGATGTAGACGGGATGATCGCTGTCAACGTGGACACCTTGATCGGTTTACTCAAAGCAACCGGACCACTCCTAATTAGCGATTACAACGAAACAATCACCGATGGCAATCTATATGAGCGCTCGCAATATCACGCCGAAGTCAATTTTTTCCCTGGTTCCACCCAGAAAAAAGAGTTCTTGAGTACCGTTGCCAACTCCCTTTTTGCCAAGCTTCCCTCACTAGGAGCGGGGGAGGGGATCAAGATGGTTGAGGCATTAACCACTAGTATTGCGGAAAAAAATACCCTCGTCTCACTCAGCAACGCCTCAGCCGACCATGTCTTTGCTACTCTCGGGTGGAATGGCGCAGTGACCGACCTACCTTGTCCCGTCCCCGACAACTGCGCCAAAGATTATGCCATGGTCGTCGATAGCAACTTTGGGGTCAACAAGGCCAACTATTTCCTCCGGCGCAGTCTAGATATGGTCATCACCTTCGACAAAAATCTCGTGGTTGGTCACACTCTCAAAATCAATTACCAAAACACCTCGACCTCTACTGCTTGGCCATCTGGTGCTTATAAAAACTACTCAAGAATATATCTACCTCTCGGCGCCACTCTCAATCACTTAAAAATCGGCGATCGTCTAATCGAGTCCAAAGACTATACCCTCACCATGGAGCACAACAAGTTGGTCTTAGGGTTTCTTGCCAATATTCCAGTCAACTCAACGGTAACAGTCGAGGTCGACTACTCTACTCCTCAGCTCCCTCAAACACCCGACCTTACCTATACCTGGTACTGGCAAAAACAACCCGGCACCTCCTCGCGTGATCAGCTCACCGTCTACCTCAATCATCCCCTCTACTTAAAACCCCTGATTATCTCTCCCTCAGCCCAGCTCGAGACTCAACAGCTCAAATTCAACTTCACAAATGATACAGACCATCGAGTAACTGTAAAATTCCAGAAATAAATCCGACACCGACCTGCCCGCAGTGCTTACAGCACAGCGACTGCAGGCGGGTCACCGCCTCACCGTGAAGTTTGCCAAGTAGCCATGATATAATCTCCCCAGCTAGAATCTAACATCTACTACAAAGGAGATTTATGACCACATTTGAACTAAGCGCCGCCAAACGTACTCTACTCGGTCGCAAGACCAAACAGCTCCGCAAAAAAGGGCTCATTCCCGCCAATATTTTTGGCAAAAAAATCGCCTCGATTGCCATCGAGCTCGAATCTAGCACTCTCTTAGACACCATGCGCAAAGCCGGCGAAACTGGTCTCATCCACCTCAAGATCAAGGGTGACGACAAAGTTCATCCCGTCCTCGTTTCTGGCTACGCTCAAGACCCAGTTACAGACGCCATGCTTCACGTGGATTTTCACGAAGTTGATTTGAAACAAAAGACGACCGCCACTGTTCCTCTCCGGGCAGTAGGGGAGTCCGCCGCCGTCAAGTCTGGCATGGTTTTGGTCATGATGAAGAACGAGCTCGAGGTAGAGGCTCTCCCCACCGACCTTCCCGACGTAATTGAAGTGGATATTTCTGGCTTAGACGAAGTTGGCAAGAGTATTCACGCCAGCGACCTCAAAGTTGATCGCTCCAAAGTCACATTTGAACTGGGCGACGACGAGCTTATTGCTACTATCCAAGAGCCAGCCAAAGAAGAGGTGGTCGAAGCCGCTCCAGAAGCAGGTGCCGAGTCAACTGCTTCATCAGAGGGTGAGACAAAATCGACAGAAGGTGACGCCAAATCAGCCCCCGAAGCCAAAAAAGAGTAATTCAAGAAAGAGTAACGTCCCCCAAGATCCGACCTGCTAAGGTAATCCTGGCTCTCAGCCAAGATGTTTAGTCGACTTCAAAAATACAACAGGAGACCAGGTCAGACCTTATTGGAATTTAAGATCATTCGGATCCAAAATCCGCGCCTTTTCATGATATTCCTCGCTTTTCTCCCATTCTCCAATTTGACCATACAGATCCGCCAACCCTAGATATATTTGCCTGTTTCCCGGATATTCCCCGAGCTTAACCTCAAGTTCGGCGATTTTTTGCTCAATTTTTCGCTCCGGATATACCAAATCTGTGTCGCTATGGCACTGTGGTACTGTGCAGCTCTCATATACTCTCCGTGCAGTCGCGTAGTCGCCTCTTTCAGCTGCTTTCTTAATCACTTCTCGCACATCTCGAGCTCCCGCCATACTATTTTTCGCCCCTATAACACTACTCCCTAGAGTGATGATCACTAGTCCTATCAGGACCCACTGCCAGTACTGGGGTAGGGCAGACCTCTCTACCGATTTCCTCAAATATCTCTCCAAACTCTCAAAAAACCCTTCAACCTTCTTCATTTCTTGAGTATAACTTAATTATTCTTTGCCATCTTCCACAAAATCTCAAACATTTGCAATTCTGTTCTCGCTATCTCTTTATTATGGATCTCCACCCCAAAGTACTCTCCCTGGTAATGGTAGTAGTAGGCAAACACCTCGCCATAAATATACGTATCATGTTTTAACTCAAGGATTTTCGGGTCAATTTGCCGGTGTTGGTAAACTAGCTGGTACTCAGCTCCCAGATTTGTGTATTCAAAATCATCCTCAATCTCATTGGTTATCTCTCTCGATTTTGCGCCCGTCTCCATATTTTTTCTTCTCAGCTTGTCCGCGTAATTTTTTCCGACGCTTGTATTCCAATTCTCATATCCGAGTCCTACATACTCTCTCCCGCTTGCTACCACATTCCACAACATTTGTTTTAAACCATCTCTCCCCTGGAAATACCTCACTTCAGACTGTGCCCTCTCTTTATTTACGCTCAGCTCTCGCAGTAGGGCCGGGATTGTCTGTTTCAAGCTTTCTACCCGCGACTCTTCACTTGCCAGATATTGGTCTAAACCAGACAGATTTGCTATATATTTACTAGATTTATCTCGAAGCACCAACTCAACTAGTCCTTTTTCCCTCATCTCCTCGAGATAGCGGTATAGTGACGATCGATTTAGTTTGGTTTCACGTGCGAGCTGGAGGGGAGTGGTAGCAGGCATCTTGACAAGTAGTGCATAGATCAACGCATGTTTACTCCCTAGTCCTACCTGCTTCATTACTTGGAGTAACATTTTGTTTATCATTATGAACATCAGTTTAACATAACCAGAAATACGGATAAAATATGTGAAAAAGTATGTTGATAACCACAAACATTTGTGGATAACCTACAATACAACTATGGCCAAAACCAACTACAAAAAGAACATTAAATACTTCCTAATCACCTCGGTGTTTCAGTGGTTTTTTGTAGTCATTGGTATTTGGGTGTTGATTTGGCGTAGCTATTTGTCCTGGGAAGAAATTGCTCTCGTCACCTCCATTAGTCTTTTTGTTCAACTGCTCCTCGAGCTACCATCTGGTGCCTTGGCCGATCTCTGGGGCCGCAAGAACACCATTATTTTTGGCCGCGTCCTCGGGGTTATTGGGTTTGCCATTTTTATTTTTGCCACCAATTTTTGGATGTTTTTACTCGGCAATATTCTCTACCTCGCCAACTGGGCCTTTGAGTCCGGTGCTCTCTCTGCGCTCCTTTTTGACTCACTTAAAGAGAATGGGATAGGGGGGGAGGAGTATCAAAAGGTTGAGGCCGACACCTTTTTCTGGTGCACCATCGGCATGGCCATCTCTAGCGCCCTGGGTGGCTATCTCTACACCCTACACCCCCAGCTCCCCTATATCGCCACGACCATTATCGCCACTCTCGCCCTGGTTACCGCTTTTGGACTCGAGGAGCCCGGGCGCGATC
>CAZBML010000032.1:0-8640 GCA_964493295.1 uncultured Pseudomonadales bacterium
TTCTGCGGCAAGACGTGCGGCTTCTGCTACTTTGAATTTGTGTAGATCTCGGTGGTCGCCGTATCATTAAAAAAAGAAGTCTTTGGTACCACCAATAGCTCGTTTCCAGCCAGTATTTCGCTCTTCAGCTAACTTTTTGCGCGCGGCGGTATCGAGAATGGCATGAAATTCTTCAGAAACAGCGCTGTCGATACCGACAGTAGCTGAGAGCTCCATCCCGTGTTTTTTTTCTTTGGCGAAATGAACTTTTTCGGTAGCCATGGTACGCCATGTACGGTCGAAGAATCGCTCAACTGACTTGCCAAATCTCTGCCAACCATTTAAACCTTCGACTGATTTGGGATCCCATTTATCCTTGGATTCGGTAGCCCGGAGGCGGGCAAATGACTCCTGCTCGATCTCGAAGACGTCACGTGATTTGAGGGTTTTAACTACTTCTTTCCCGAAAGCGTTCTGAGTAGTAACCTCTTTGCCTGAATGGCGACCTAGTCCGGCAAAGAAACCTGTTTTGACGGTTTGAATGATCCCAAGTTGAGGTGGCGTTGGTGTTTCAGATTCCTGAGTAGGTGGTGTGATGTCCTCATCGTCATAACCACCATGCAAGGCTTCCTCCCTACTCAGTGGGACTATAGGTGCTTCATAGGGAGGCGCGATGGGGGTATGGCTATGATCAGCTAGAGGGATATCATGAGCTTCGTAGTGAGGTCCTGGCTGGGGCATATTATGCTAGTCCTAGATAAACTTGGCGAAATTGGAAAAGAGTGTCGCCGATAAAGGTGGCAGAGTCGGGGATTGCTTTTTTGATATAATCTTGAATTTCTTTGTCCTTTGGATCTTTATCGAGGAGAGAGTCGAATTCTTTGGCTTGCTCATCGGTGAGTTTGGCGATAGTCTTGGCAAGGAGAAAGTCATGAGTACGTGCGAGGATATCTTTCTTTAGTTCTGCATGAGTTGCTTCTGTCAGGGTAGTATATTGCTTATCTTTGATGAGTGTCTCGGCAAAATCGTCTAAGGTATATTGAGCGTCGGACATACAAAAGCCTCCTAAATACGTGAATACTAATTCAATAGTATAGAGATTTGAGAAGGTTGTAAAGAAGGAGTTTAGACTAGGCGGGAGGCGACATCGTCCCAGTTGATGATGGACCAGAAAGCATCGACATATTTGCCGCGATCGTTCATGTAATCGAGGTAATAGGCGTGCTCCCAAACATCTAGCAAGAGGAGGATTTTGGTCTCGGCAATAACCATGAGGTTTTGGTTTTGGATCTGGATGATGTGGAGATCCTCACCGTCCTGGACGAGTGCAACCCAGCCAGAGCCCTCGACTGCTTTACCAGCTCCCGCGAACTCAACCTGGAAAGCTTCAAAGCTACCATACTGTTCTTCGATTTTGGCAAGGAGTGCTCCAGTTGGCGCATTGTCTTTTTTGGATTTGCGCATATTGGACCAGAAAATGCTGTGGAGCTTGTGGCCATTCAAGTGGAACGAGAGGTCGCGCATCGTGGCTTTGTAATCGATCTCCATACCTTCCCCGGCACGGGCTTTTTCGAGCCGATCCATGGCGGCGTTGGCTCCCGTGACATAAGCCAAGTGATGACGAGTATGGTGGAGTTCCATGATTTTTTTGGAAATAACTGGCTCTAGAGCGTCGTAGGCGTAGGGAAGATCGGGGAGTTCGATGCGTTTGTGTTTCATATGTACCTCCTGACTTCTATAACAAGGCTATTGTAGCATACTCTGGTATACTAGAGGTATGTGGAGCGAGCAAGCGGCGCTAAAAATCGGAAAAAAACTGATTGATAATTGCCCAGAAACTTTGGTTCTGCTTGGCTCAGGGTGGAACCATGCTCTGGACTTAGCCAAAATTGAGACACGCATCAGTTATAGCGATCTGTTTGGGGCGACTGCCACGGTACCCGGCCATACGGGTGAAGCCGTGATCGCCTCGCTGAGAGGTAAGCGCGTGCTATTTATGTCCGGACGATTCCATTTGTATGAGGGGTATAGCGCCTACGAGGCTACTCTACCGATCCGAGTATTCGCCCAGCTGGGAGTGAAAAAAGCTATTATCACCTCGGCATCTGGCGCATTGAACCCTGACTACCGAGTAGGTGATTTTGTTGTCCTTTCTGATTTGCTCACTTTATTTCTCAGATCTAACCCGCTAGTTGGTCCGCAGTTTTTGGATATGTCACAAGTATTTGACCTAGAGTATCAGGCAGTAGCTAAAGCAGGAATTGCAAAACTCAAGATGCGGATGCAAAGCGGGGTCTATGCTTATGTCCAGGGTCCACATTACGAAACACCATCGGACAAAAAAGCCCTCATGTCGCTAGGAGCTGATTGCGTTGGGATGAGTACGGTGCCAGAAGCGTTGATGGCGAGGCAACTTGGGATCCGAGTCCTTGGACTATCGCTCATTACCAATTTGGCGTTTGTGAAACATGATCATAAAGAAGTGATGGCGGCGGCCCAGGCAAGCGCCAAGAAAATGGGAGCGTTGATTAGAGAGGTAGTTTAGGGTGCTTGGCGACGCAGGTGATCCCAATATTTACCACGCCGGCAAAGATACTGGAGATCCTTGGGATCTTTTAAAATACTTGCAACTGCTCGCTCGAGATAGAGCTGGTTTTGGGAGCCTTTGACGAGAACCACAGATTTGGGTGTGATCGACGAGCTCAAATATTTAATGAGGGCAGACATCCTCTCAAAATGCATAACGGGAAAATGTTTGGCTAGGAGGACAGGGAGCGTATGAGCCTTGGTGAGTGGACCAAAGAGAATAGCTTGATCACTGTAACGGGGCAGTATGTCGGCAAGCTCCTTGTGGGCTTGCTTGGCACTGTGACCTAGCTCGTTCATGTCACCGAGCACAGCAATTTTTGCGTGATTGCGACCAATTTGTTGGAGGAAATCGAGAGCGGACGACACGGTGTGGGGACTTGCGTTGTAGCTAGAATCAATGATGGTTGAACCCTTGATTCCAGGGAAAAGGCGGAGTCTCCCTGGAGGAGGCGTGTAGGGCGAGAGACGAGAAACTCCTTGCTCGAGCGGGATCCCGAGCGCACATCCTACCGCTAGAGTAGCGGCCAAGTTGTAGGCATAATAAGCTGGTAACTCGACTGATTTGAGCTGAGCATTGATCCCCTGATAGCCAAAGCGGAAATGGGGCATGATGCGGAGATTGGCTTTTGGGTTCGTGCCAAAGGTGAGTAAACGTCCCTGAATCTTGTTGAGATACGGACGAAACTCAATTTGATCAAAGTTGACGATGGCGACCCCAGACTTCCCCACGGCTGTAGCGAGAAGCATTTTTTCGCGGGCAATCAAACGCAGAATTTTTTTGGCCCGCCTAGTCGCATCGCGATCTTTGACGAGATAGTCAAAGTTTTGCGCGTGAGTCAAACTGGCACTGAGGACAACCGCAATGTGGGGGGTGAGAATGCTTAATAAATAACTCATGTTTTTGGGTGAGTCCGGACTGTCGATCCCCATCTCAACCACATAGTAATCGTAGTGTTCCCACAGAGTGAGCAAACGAATGGGAGCCAGACAAATCAGGCGGAGCCAGTCTAGACGAGAGTAGGTAGTGGGTGCAAGACCGAGAATGTTGAGCGGGATACCAGACTCTGAGTTGGCGTGTACCGTGTGTTTGACAAGACCTTTAGTTTTTAGTAACTGGACAATGGCCAAACGAGTCGAAGTTTTGCCACTAGAACCAGTGACACCGATGATGATCGCACGAGGATTTTTCTTTAGCTGGAGTCGGGCGAGCAAACGAAAATAATGGAGCACGAGGTGAGAGATTGATTTGTACATAATTATTCGCCATTGAGCTGTTTGGCTAGTTGTTCGGCTTTGGCGGCATCGAGCTCATCTTGCTCGATGCGACGAGTTAGCTCATCGCTAAACCATTGTCTGGCCTCAATGAGACCAGTAACCTCTTTGGCCAGACTAGATCGTCGCTGGAGGATTGTCAAGAGTTGTGCCAAGACAGCTTGATCGATTTGGGCCTCACCACTCGCAGTCTCCCAGGACTCGATAACTGAATCCAAATTGGCGTTTAGCTGTTGCCAGCTAACCAGGAGACTCTGATCGTAGGTGGGGGGGATATAGCCACCCAGGTGCCCAACAATTACTTGGGTAGGGCAACCAGCTACGTCTTGGTTGACAGCACTAAGGCCGAGATCGCTAAAGTCACGGTTTAAGATTTGCTTGGCAGTGTTTTGGTTGAAGAGAAGATTTTGAAGCAGTTCTTCGGCGGTGAAGTGACCGTAGCTCACAAACTCGCCCAGAACAATATTGCTGTAGCCGGCGTTACTGGTCGATTGCTTGAGATCGAGTGGATGCGAACTGGCAGAGAGGATGCTCTCTCCCCGGAGTCTGGTTGAGGTAGTCAGTTTACTCTCTATACTGAGCGGTTTTAGTCCTTTGGTTTGGCGTAGGGTATTGATCGCTTGGAGAAAAGAAGTGGAGGAGAGCGTAGGCTTGCCCAAGAGAGACTGATCAGAACCTGGATCGCGCCAGAGTTTTTGGTAAAGCGATTGTTCATGGTAGGGAAGCACGTATTCGATGTCATTTAAGCTGATTGTGCCGAGCTCAAATCTCGAGTCGGAGGATATTTTGCGATTATCTCCGAGGACAAAGTACTGCCCTTTGGGGACAGTAAAGACCTGACAATCTTTGAGAGTGGTCCCGCCATAAGTCGAGCGAGGAGTCGCGATATATGGCTCTTGAAGGAGGGTATCATTTTTGTAGACAAAGCCATCGCGGAGCTCGATTTTGTCCCCAGGGACGCCAATAACTCGTTTAATAAAACCAGCCGAGCTCACTTTACTACTAGAGCTAGCACTGCCATCCTCCTCAAGAATAGCGGTTGTTTTGTCATTTTTAAAGGCGACGAGATCAAAGGGCTGGATCTCTCGCTCAAAGAAAGTTTTGGCAAAGATTTTGATCCCATCAAAGCGGCGATAGAGATGAGGAGTAGAGCGATATTCTTCGACCACCAAGAGACTTTCATCCTCTGGACCACCCTCGGACTTGGTCCAAAAGAGTGATGGATACATAGAGCCAGTCCCAAGTACGGGGACAGGTACCGGGATTAACCCAAAGACCTGACCAAGCTCGGTATAGGCAACGGCGAATATGGGCAGGCCCAAAATAACCAACAAAATAAGGGGTAGATGCGACAATAATCGGCGCCAAATATTGGCTATGCGTGAGTTTGACATAACTGAGTTAATTGGGGCAGGACGTTGGTCAAAAATTCGTGGGAGACCAAGTGGTGTGAAGCGGGATCTAGGAGTTGGCGGCAGGTAACAATGCCTGAGCTGAGGAGGCGCAGTTTGTCAGACTGAGAGAGATCGTCGAGGATGGTGATCGGGTGGAGACCTGTGTGTTCGATCAGGTCCATGATCCCCTCCCCCTTGGGATAGCCCCAACTGGTCAAGCGAATATTTTGGCACTCGCTATATTTGATCGCGTCGGTAGAAAAGCGCGTATTGGTAATGATCCACGCCCTAGTCTTGCCCAGCTTCCAGGCGGTAGACAAGTCATCGTAGCGAGCTTTGATATAGAGAGCAACTCGGATATCCGTACGCTGTGTGTGATTTTTGTGGAATTTGGCTTCAATAAAATAAGTAATGTTGTCCTTGGCCGCCAGCACGTCGACTTCGTGGGGGACACAACTACCCATGAGGGTTTGGTTGGTTTGGGTGTGATAACCGACCTCACTCAGGAGTGTGGCAATATATTTTTCAAAGGGGTATCCAGAAGGACCAAGCTGGGAAAGGGCGTCTTTTAAATTGTATTTGTTGGCCAGGTAAGAGACATTTGAGTTGCGCAAAAATTCTTTGACCATGGCAAAAATTTCGCTGGTCTTGATCCCGTCATAGAGCCGGTCACGAATACTCACGAGCATTTCCGACTGGAGCGATTCTGGAACACCCACACGGGTAGCTGAGGTGCGGATTTTTTCTTCGTTGTATACCTCCTTGGTCCCATCGATTTTGGTTACGAAAGTAGTCATAGTGCCCCTTTGATCGTTTGACCTACAAAGTACATAAAAAATAAGGTGGCAGTAAGCAAGACAATTTGCCTGGCAAAACTGGGCCGCAAGACTGTGGGTAAACGCCTGTTTAGCAGGAGGATGAGAAAGAAGGCAACCATCATTGCGGCAGAGTTGAGGATGGCGCCGAGCGTGAGAATGGTGCGAGGCTCACTAGCACCAAAGTAGAGAAAGATAGCGGAAAAAGCTAGTTCGGTCCAGAGGACTAAGTAAAACATTTTGGAGGCGTTGACCTCGTCTGTGACGTCGTGCTTGAGAAGCAAAATATTTTCGGCAATGATGCGAGAAGCCGACTCGAGCACGCCTAGCTGGGTAGTAAAGAGCATGAGTGCCCCGACCAAAATAAAGAGATGTCCAACTAGGTTATGGGTAGCGAGACCTATCATCTCGGCTTCTTTGAAAAAAAATGAGAGACCACCACTACTACTGACCCCGTGGGCCGTGGCCATAGAGAGGGTAGCGAGCATGAGGATAGTCAAGAGTCCGATCCCCCAGAATACCAAGAGATGCTCGGTACAAACTAGGCGCCACCACCGAGCGAAGCGAGAGAGATTGCTCGCAGAGAGACTAAACATTCGCCCATCAATGCGATGGGCGTGGGTACCAGAAAGCAGCGTTTTGATACCAATGCCGTACTTGCCCATCCCCATCCCTTTTTCTTTTATATAGTAGCTCTGAGAGAGATTGAGGTTGCCACCACCACCAGAATAGGCAAATGCTCCCAGGAAAGCACCAATCATAATCCCCTCTGGCAAAAACCGATATCCCTCTCCAATACCGACCAGGCCCTGCATGAGTGCAGACCAGTCTGCTCCCTTTGCCATATAGAGGGTGAGGATGGCGACAAATGGTACACCCACTGAGAGGAGCGTCGTCTGGACAACTGACATGGTTTTGTAGAGCGTTTTACCTGCCGAGATTATGAGACCGGTTAAGAGAATCAAGAAAACCGAGGTATAGCGAATATCTAAAAAGGGGAAAACGTGATTGAGCATAGTGGAGGAGGCAGTGACAAAGCCCGGAAGCGCCCAGGGTATCACGGTAGAGAAAACAAACCAAACAGGGATTAGCCTGCCCCACCGGCGCCAACCGACAAAAACAGATTCCCCCCAAATCAAGGTGTAGCGCATGATCTCGGTATTTAAAAAGTACTGGAAAGTGATACCTACCAGTCCACCCCAGATAATACCTAGGCCGTATTGGGAGACGAGGTAGGGCCACATGATGAGCTCGCCACTACCGAGTGCGAGACCTAGGAGAATAAAAGAAGGCCCAATACTTTGCTTGAGGGTGATGGGCTCAGGGAGCTCTGTTGAGAATTTGGGCATATTTATAGAGTATCATATGCCATATGGACGGCATACTCCCAGTTTATAAACCAGTGGGGATCACGAGCTTTGACGTGATCAGAGCTTTTAAGCGGGCGCAGTTTACAGGGAGAGACCCTGTAAAGTATAAAGTGGGACATGGCGGGACCCTTGACCCATTTGCCGACGGGGTATTACTACTCCTACTGGGTAAAGCCACTAAGCGGATGAATGAGTTGGCGGCGCTACCCAAAACATATCGGGCAGTGGCACGACTAGGCGCGAGCTCAGATACGTTGGATCGCACTGGACACATAGATTTAAGATTTAAGGTTCAAGATTTAAGATTTAGCTTAGAACAGTTAAACGAGCAAGGGAAAAAATTCTGGGGGGAGATTGAGCAAGAGATACCCGATTATTCGGCTACCAAAATAAATGGTGTGCCGCGGTACAAGCTGGCACGAGCAGGCAAAGAAATGGAGAAGAAAACAAAAATAGTAAAGATTTATGATTTAAGATTTACAAAAATTGAGGAGGACATGGTCGAGTTTGTCTCGACCGTGTCGAGTGGAACTTATATCCGCCAACTATCGTACGACCTATTCAAGTCGCTCGCGATAGAGAGCTACCTGGAGTCCCTCACACGTACCAAAATCGGTGAATATAGTTTGGAAAAATGTGCAAAAATTGATGACTTTAGTGATTTAAAGTGGCAAGAAAAGGTAACAACTTAATTACAGCTAGTTCGCGGTGAGTGGGATGAGCAACTTGGAATTCGATGGACTGATCGTGAAATTGACCGAGTGTCATTTTGAGTTGAGGGATGAAAAAAATCGGCCAAAAAGGCATCCCCTCCCTACGTGCAGGGAGCGGCTCTAAGAGGATTTCTCCCCGCAAAATGCCGTCAAAATATTTGACCTGCGAGTCGCGCGAAGCGACAGCAAGGACAGTGCGAAACTGAGCACCACGCTCCCCTACTGGCACACCTTTCATCCGCTCTAAACAATACTGAATAATTTCTTCATCAGCCATGTTGTAACCTTTCCACCGCTTCACCTTGATGCCTGGCTCGCCGCCTAGAGCGTCGATCTCTACCCCCGTGTCGTCGGCAATCACAAGACAGTCAGGCGGGAGCAATTTTGCATACGCTTCGGCTTTGATCTTGGCATTTTCCTCCAATGTTTCACCTACTTCTTCGACGTCGATATCAATACCAAAATCCACTAGGTTTTTGATGTTTATGCCGTGATGAGCGCAGATTTT
>CAZBML010000033.1:0-2940 GCA_964493295.1 uncultured Pseudomonadales bacterium
CGCTAAAGTACTGCAAAAAGCCAAAGCCGACGCCGAAGCCAATTTGGGCACCAAAGTAGACTCCGCGGTGATCACCGTTCCCGCTTACTTCGACGACTCCCAGCGCCAAGCCACCATGCAAGCCGGCAAGATTGCGGGTCTCGATGTGAAGCGCATCGTCAACGAGCCAACAGCCGCCGCTCTCGCCTACGGTCTCGACAAAAAGAAATCCGGCAAGATTGCGGTCTACGACCTCGGTGGTGGCACTTTCGATATCTCTGTGCTGGAAATCGGCGACGGAGTATTCGAAGTCAAAGCGACCAACGGCGACACCTTCCTCGGTGGCGATGACTTTGATAGCAAGCTCATCGAGCACATCGTCTCTGAGTTCAAAAAAGAGAATGGTGTCGATCTCTCATCCGACAAGCAAGCGCTCCAGCGCGTCCGCGACAGCGCCGAAAAAGCCAAGATCGAGCTCTCAACCAGTATGGAAGCCGAGATCAACCAGCCCTTTATTACACAGGGTCCAAACGGTCCTCTGCACTTGACCATGAAGATCACGCGCGCCAAGCTGGAAGAGCTCACCGCTGATCTGATCAAGCGCTCCATGGAACCCGTCAAAAAATGTTTGGCCGATGCGGGAGTCAAAGCCTCCGAGATCGACGAAATCGTCCTCGTTGGTGGCCAGACTCGCATGCCTGCGGTGCAAAAAGCCGTGGCCGACTTCTTTGGCAAAGAGCCCCACAAAGGCGTCAATCCTGACGAAGTGGTCGCCGTTGGTGCCGCGATCCAAGCAGGAATCTTGGGTGGTGAAGTCCACGACGTTCTGCTTTTGGACGTCACACCATTGACTCTCGGTATCGAGACCATGGGAGCCGTTCGCACTCCGCTGATCGACAGGAATACGACCGTCCCAACCAGCAAGTCACAGGTCTTTAGTACCGCGGCTGACAACCAGCCCCAGGTTGAGATCAACATCTTGCAAGGTGAGCGTCCCATGGCCGCCGACAACAAATCACTCGGACGATTCGTCCTCGATGGCATCGCCCCCGCACCTCGCGGCGTCCCACAAATCGAAGTGACCTTTGACATCGATGCTTCCGGTATCTTGCACGTCAGCGCCAAGGACAAAGGTACGGGCAAGGAACAGAAGATCTCTATTCAGAACGCGACCAACCTCACAGATGAGGAAGTGGAGCGCATGAAGCAAGAGGCTGAGAAATTTGCCGACGAAGACAAGAAAAAGAAAGAGCTCGTTGACAAAAAGAACGAAGCCGAAACCTTGATCTTCACCGCCGAGAAATCGATCAAAGATGCCGGTGACAAAATCACTGAGGATGAGAAGAAAGAGATCGAAGAAGCAGTCAAGGCTTTGAAGGAAGCCAAAGACAAATCTGACGCAACCGTCGAATCAATCGACGTAGAGTACAAAAAAGCTTCCGAGTCTCTCTCTAAATACGGCGAGCGTCTCTACAAAGCCGCCGCTGAATCAGCTCCTTCACCGGAAGATGCCGCCAAGGCCGAACAGGCCAAGACAGAGCCTGATCAGGGTGGCGACAAACCCGCCGAGGAAGGCGAGGTCGTCGACGACGGTCCAAAAAAGAAAAAGAAATAAGGATTACTTAAACTTAAAAGCCCCGGTCACCCGGGGCTTTTAGTAGAAAATATGTGGGATATAGCACTAAACATTTGGGACACAATAAAAATATTATTTTCCCTATGGAACAAAGCGTGGCATTGGTTTCAATTTACATTGCCGGCAAGAAGGGTCATCGGCTCTGGCATAGATAATAAATCGACAATTAGAATTTATATTAAAGATTTGATCGTCCCAGAAAATACAAGAGAACAACCAAAACTTATCTCTCAGGAGGGGTTAAGTAAAATGTATCATCCAAACATAAGTAAAGTTTGGCCGGAAGTTGAGGGTAGAGCCTTGGCTGATATTTTTAATCTCTTTGGTGAACTCGGTAAAACTCAGAAGCTTGATGTGGTTGAAATGAGTGAGGGGTATGACCAGTGGAATACCGACATGATCATATTAGGCGCTCAAGCAATAAAATGTAGAGACTTTTATGTAGTAATGGACGAAGTTGGGTACAAAGTAGATGATTATAATATTTATGATCATTCAACCAATGAAAAAATACCGAGAGATTCAGAGTACGGGTACGGTTTAATAATTAAGGCTAAAAACCCCCAAAAAAGTAATGGCGGAATTGGTATTCTCCTTGGAGGGTACGGGACTCTCGGAACAGAAGCAGCAGTGCATTACTTTGTTAACAACATAGCGAGTTTAGGAAAAGAATTTGGGAGCAAATCATTTAGTCTTGTCGTCCGAGCAAAAATATCAGCTGGAAAAGAGTCTGCGAGGCGAATCAAAAAGTATGATAAGGTCTGGAAATAATATGTACAACCACGCCTCATCCGACTACAAGTGTCCCATCTGCCTCGGAGTCGCTGGGATAGAGAGTGAAGACACATTACTTCGTCTCACCGACATTGTCTATATCGACGAATTTGTGACAGCTTTTATCAATTCTTTTTGGATCAAAAACAATCCCGGCCACGTGATCGTGGTTCCAAACGATCATTATGAGAATCTCTACGATCTCCCGAGCGATCTAGGCATCCACATTTTCAATATTTCCAAGAAAGTCGCAATGGCCATGAAAGAAGCGTATGGGTGCGATGGCATCACCACGCTACAGAACAACGAGCCCGCCGGCGGCCAGCACGCCTTCCACTACCACTTCCACATTTTTCCTCGCTACGAAAAAGATGATCTCCATGAAAACATGTCCAAGAAACAACTCGCCGATCCCTCTAAACGCAAAGAATACGCCGACAAGCTCCGCTCCAAACTCTAATAGTTCGATGGTTCGAACCATCGAACCGGCTACCAACTGCTACAATACCCTCATGAACTTCGCCATCGAACTAGTAAAAGCAGGTGAGCTA
>CAZBML010000033.1:2950-6591 GCA_964493295.1 uncultured Pseudomonadales bacterium
GGAGATAACACCCGACCAGCAAACGGGACTCGACGCACTCAACAGAGAGTGCTTTGGCGATGTCCCATCGCGAGAAATCGCCGAAAATTTTATCGCCGAACCATTCGTCTACCTATTTGCCATGATCGGGACAGAAATGATCAGTCGGGTGGCACTTTTTAAACGTGAAGTGATATTTGCCGGTCAACAAATCATCGTCGGCGGCATCGGTGGTGTTTGCGTGGCCACAAAATATCGTCTCCACGGCGTGGCCAGTAGTATGCTAAAGCGGGCACTCCTCATTCTCCGTGAAGAAAAATGCGATGTAGCCTGTCTCAATGTCGATCTCGAAAAGAAAATCTATCCAATCTATGAAAAGCTCGGCTTTACTCTACTGACTCGCGACATCTCTTTTGAAAATGTGCGCGGTGAAACCATCCGCGAGCCCGGCACCATGTTCATTCCGCTATGTTCACAAGAAAAATACGATTTAATTATGAATAATTCAGAAACCTTCCACTACGGCCGCGGGTACTGGTAGTGCCCACGGCTAGCTCGTGAGCACACTCAGTTAAATTAGCAGCTACACGTACCTTGTTCTCCACAACATGTTCCGTCTGTCATTTCTCTTCACCTCCTTTCTCTAACTCAGCTATTTGGCCAAGTACGTTGCAACAGTATTTGCCTCCATGGTCTCCGTTACATGCATCGACAGTTTTACGCAATTTTTGCAGTTGAGCTTTGAGGTGGGTGAGTTGGTTGATTTTAGTGTTTAGCACTCCCATATATTCGACAATCTCCTTGTCGATATATTCACCACTATGACTACAGTCGCCATTTTCACACCCACGCATCAGTTTTTTGATTTGCGGAATGGGTAGTCCCAGGTCACGCACATTTTTGATAATAGTCAGTTCTTCTATCCTTGACTCGGGGTACACTCGGTACCCATTTTCCTGCCGCTCGGGCTCTTCTATTAGCCCAATGCTTTCGTAAAACCTGATCGTTTTCGTCGGTACCCCAGTCTCCTTTGCCAGTTCTCCTATCGTCAGTTGTGCATTCATTCCTCCAATATAAACATTCCAGTTACTGTAATGTCAAGGAATCAGCCGTGGTGATATGATTTACCCATGGACAAACAGTTTCCCAAAGTCGTCGTCGGTTGCTTCATTTTGAATGACCATGGTGAAGTTCTCCTAGTCAAATCCTACAAATGGCCAGATAAATGGGTAGTGATGGGCGGGCATATCGAATGGGGAGAAAAAATTGCTGATGCAGTCCAGCGAGAAGTAACCGAAGAGCTCAAACTAGATGTAATCTTCGATAGAGTAATCGAGGTAGTAGAATTTGTTTTTGATCCGTCATTTCACTCCAAGAAACACTTTATCGCTCTGCAGTCCGAATGTCATGTAGTAGGAAATACAGCCCCCACTATTGACAACGATGAAATCCAAGAAGCTCGCTGGTTTCCACTCGACGAAGCAGTCAAATTAGACAACATTCTCTCAATCACTCAGCAAACTATTAAAAAAATTATGAATACAAACGATTAAATGATTAAAGCCATTTGATCAATTATTATGCCCAAATCTCGTATTTTTCTCATTCATGGCTGGAGCGGATCCCCTCAGGGTGATTGGCTACCATGGGCAACCAAAGTATTGGCGGCCAGGCAATACGAAGTAATTGCACCTCAAATGCCAGACGCCGATGTCCCAGTTATTAGACCATGGGTAGACTACCTAGCTAACATCGTCGGATCAATACGTGAAAGCGATATCTTTATCGGCCATAGTATTGGTTGTCAAACCATTTTGCGCTATCTCGAAAAAACAGCAGGTAAAGCTGACAAAATAATTCTCGTGGCCCCGTGGTTTACCCTGACCAATCTCGAAAATGACGAAATGTGGCACATCGCAGATCCATGGCTTAAAACCCCGACGGATTTTTCTCAAATTAAAACCAAGGCCCAAGCCTTTATTACAATTTTTTCTGACAATGATCCCTGGGTTCCTTATACTCAAAACAAACAGATGTTCAGAGACAAGCTCAATCCTGAGATTATCACTCTCCACAATAAAGGTCACATGACATCTGACGAAGGTATCACGACTCTCCCAGATTTGCTCACTTTGTTATAATCTTCGCCATGCCAAAAAAGCTCATTTTTGTTCGCCACGGCCACACAGCCAACAACAGTACCGATCACAAAGAGAACCGGCTGATGGGCTGGGCCAAGGACGACACTGGACTTAGTGAGCAGGGTGTCAAAGACGCTCAGGCCACCGCCACCAAACTAACCACTTATCAAATCGACTCAGTTTATTATTCCGATTTGCTTCGCACGAGCGAAACGGCTCACATTATCACCTCGACCTTGGGGCTCACAGGAGAGCCCACCCATCTCCTGCGCGAGCGCGATCTGGGCAACTTTGCCGGGCTCACATCTCACGAAATCAAAACTACCAGGCCAGGTGATTGGGACAAATTCCTCGATCACCACGACCTCGACTGGAATGGGCTGGAGGGCGAATCACTCCGACATGTCCACGAGCGCTTTGCTAGGCTACTGCAACACCTCCATAGTAACCACACCGATCAAACTATTTTATTAGTCACCCACTCTGGTTACTTGCATACCATCCTACGTGATCACTTTGAGTTTTTCCCCAAAGAGAGTTTCCAAGAGGTCAGCCACTCATCAATCACGGTTCTCGAAAAAACAATCTCCTCATATAGACTTGCGCTCTACAACACCTGACAACTTGTAATTCGCTATAATAATCACAATGACAAACGTCTACGACGAGAAAGCCCTTTTAGTCCAAGCCCAAAAAGATTCTTCACTTTCTGTGACCATCGTCGATCACCCACTAGTACGCGACTTACTACGTGTCATGCGCGATGGCAAGACTAGTCTGGTGGGTTTCCGTCGCTGTGTCCACGCGCTCGCCTACCATCTCATCTTTGCCGCAACTGCCGACCTCCGCGAATCCACGGTGAAGATCTCGACTCCGCTCGCCGATCTGCGTGCGTCCAAAATCAAGGACAGGATTGTTTTGATTCCCGTCCTTCGCTCAGGCATTGGGATGCACGAACCAGCTCAAAATATTTTTCCCTCTGCCCTTACAATTTTTGCTGGCATGGCGAGGGACGAGGCTACCGCTATCCCTCACTGGTATTACGATCTCAAACAACTCGAGCACTTAAATCACGGTACAGGAGTAGTTTTTCTTATTCTTGATCCGATGCTCGCAACAGGTGGATCAGCAATCGAAACTATTCGGCGGATCAAGGATATCTATCCTCAGGGACAGATAAAAATGATCTCCATGATTGCCGCCCCAGAAGGGATCAAACTACTCAATCGTGAGCACCCCGACGTCGCAATCACTGTCGCCGCGGTAGACGATCATTTAAACGAACATAAATATATCGTTCCCGGATTGGGAGACGCAGGTGATCGCCAGTTTGGTACCATTTAGCACTCGGCCTTGTTTACTGCTTGACTACCCATTATAATCACTGCATATGGCTACCAAACGCGACTACTACGATATTTTAGGTGTTACCAAATCCTCGTCTTCCTCCGATCTCAAATCGGCCTACCGCAAGCTGGCGCTCAAGTGGCACCCCGACAAAAACAAAGAGCCTGGAGCCGA
>CAZBML010000033.1:6691-8535 GCA_964493295.1 uncultured Pseudomonadales bacterium
CAGAATCCCTTTGGCTCCCAATTTCAGCAAAAACCTCATTACTCTCTGAGTATCGAGTTTATGGAAGCCGTGAATGGTGCCGAAAAAACCTTTGTCCATCAGGGCAAGCAATATACCATCAAAATCCCTGCCGGCGCAGACGACGGTACCCGCATGCGCTACTCCGAGTTTGACGTCTCGCTAAACGTCGCTCCCCACAAAATCTTCCGACGTGACGGTGATGATGTGTTCATCTATCACGAGATCTCGCTCCCTCTTGCGATCTTGGGTGGAGAAACTACCATTCCCACTCTAGACGGTGATTTGCTCATCAAAATTCGCCCAGGCACCCAACCATCAACTACAGTCCGATTGTCTGGCAAAGGCATGAAACATCTTCGTGGATCTGGTCGTGGGGACTTTTATATCAAACTAAAAGTCATGCTCCCAGAGAAACTGAGTAAAAAGGGACGTGAGCTTGTACAACAGCTAGAAAATGAACTATAGTAGAGTTCATGTTAGGTGACACCATCAATCAACCCGTTGTAGAAACCCCGCCTATCCCCGTGGTTCCCCCCAAGCCCAAGTCCTCTATCCTCCCCCTCATTTTTGGCTTTTTGCTAGTGATCATCTTGGCGGCTGTCGTCGGGATCGTGTATTACAAAAACCAACTCTCCTCCACGCCCGCGCCTAGCCCGAGCCCAATTGCTTCTACTCTCCCCACACCCACCGATCCCTCATCCACTCCTTCAGCGAGTCCCAAATCGTCCCTCAAACCTAGTAGTAGTCCCAAAAATACGACCACTGCCACTCCTCGCCCCACTCCAGTTGCTGTTGTTTTACCGAGTCTAGATCTTCGCTTTGGCAATCCCAGTGGCAACTTCAAACAGACAATCGACGAAGGCAAAGGGGATGGACGGGTGATTTACCGTGAATTCACCAGTATCCAGGCAGGGCAGTTTGACGAAGTCAAGTCTAGTTGGTCCCCAAAGGTTACTCTGTGCTTCCACATTGTCGCAAACGAGTCAGTTGCAGGCAAGGACATCAAATTTACTTTTTCACTCGACGATAAACAAGAGCTAGAAGACAACCTAGGAACTTACGACAAACTCGAGGCTGGCAGGATTTATGACTGGTGTCACGACTCAACTACTGGTATTGGCAAACACACCGCCAAACTCCAGCTCAACTCCGACAAATCTCTCAAAGAAAATAACTCCAACAACAACCTTGCCCGCATCGATTGGGAAAACTTGGCGGACAAAATCGCCCCCAACTTTACTTTGGTCGGACCCTTTGATATGGGCACAAATGGCACTTGTTTGCTCACTCAATACGTCGAAGACAACGTTACTCCAATCTCCAACCTAAAGGTAGAACAGCAAGTTGATGCTGAGGCATGGGCCACCCAAACAGGTGGACAATACTGTTTCAAGGGTTCTGCGGGCTCATCCCACACCTACGCAGTCAAAATCACCGATGCTCGCGGCAATGTCAACGAACAGAAAAAAACCTTCGTGCTATATTGATAGCAATACAATAACATTAGGAGTAGTTCGATATGAATAAAACATTTGTTATCTTGTTAATCTCCCTATTCCTTTCTCCATTCTTTGCTCCTACTCTTGTCCACGCCGACTGGCTTATTGATCGCTCCGGTACTCTGGTAAAACTAGACCTGCTCGTGCTAAGCGATAATGATGAACAAAAAACTGAAGAAATAAAAGTAGAGGAAAGAAATGAAGAACGCAAACAAGAAGAGCCCAAATCAGAACAATCAGATAATCATTCAGGAGAAAACAAGCCATCAGAAGTAGAGAAAAGGGCCGCAGAACAAAGTCGAGAAGTTGAGAAAAAATCACAAG
>CAZBML010000034.1:0-1902 GCA_964493295.1 uncultured Pseudomonadales bacterium
TCGAGTAGCCGCTTGAGAGTGAGTCCTAGCTCGCCAGCAGGGATCGAGTTGTCGTTGTCATCAATCGTCTGTTCAAAGGTGCCCCGCTGGATGGCATAGAGATTGAGCTTTTGGTCGAGAGTTTTCTGGAGTTGGCGGGTGTCGATACTAGCCAAAGTTTGCCATTTTTTGACGGTATCCCCTTCTTTGGCACCTAAATAAGTCAGGAGACCACCGGTGGGGAAACGGAGAGTGGCCATCTGGCTAGCCACGATTTTGCCGGAGAGCTCGAAAGTCTCTTTGAGGTCCTTGGACTCGACAACGTATTCGTCATAAC
The DNA here is from genome assembly GCA_964493295.1 of uncultured Pseudomonadales bacterium. Classification (GTDB taxonomy): domain Bacteria; phylum Patescibacteriota; class Microgenomatia; order UBA1400; family UBA12108; genus CAJAUT01. The sequence continues at coordinate 317 of CAZBML010000034.1, forward strand.
TAACCTGCTGTGCACGGTAATAGCGATAGCCAGCGAAAGTGAGCGCTAGCAAGAGCAGAGTCACAATCAGTTTGTGGGTTTTGAGCCAATTAAACATGGAGTTATTGTACTAGAGGTGGAAGAGGTTGCCAATCAGCATGCCTACTAGTACTGCCATGCCACCCAGTAATAACATCTTGAAAGCCCGAGCCAGCGGGTGAGGACGGGCAAAGTAAAGGGAAGTGCCGTAGCCGAGACCAAAGAGACCTAGGAGTGATAGACAAACAGAAGTAGTCACTGCAGTCTCTCCCGTGAGGAGGACATAAGGGGCGAGGGGGATGAGTCCAGCGAGACAGTAGGAGAAGAGCATGGTGACTGCGCCTTTGACTGCCTCGAGAGTGTTTGGGATATCACCGGCCATTTCTTCGGTTGTTTCTTCGGTCAAAAAACTGCCGATTCCCATTGAGAAGCCTTCAACTACGATCAAGACCAGACCGGTCGTGAGAATCGCTTGCCTCGAGATATCTGCGGCCGCAACACCTGCTAGCAGTCCAACAGTACTAACGAGTGAGTCCTCGACCCCAAAGATAAAATTACGTAGATAAGTGTCGCGCTTGGCGTGACGATGGAAAAGACGTGCGAAAAACATAATTTTACTTGCCCCACTTGGCTCTAATTGAGCCACGCTTGGGACGCTGTCGGGGTAAGAGGAATTGAACCTCTGCCTGACGCACCCCATGCGCCAATTCTACCGTTAAACCATACCCCGAAAGTTACTGGCTTATTTTAACACGAAGAGGATGTCTTGAGAAACCTGAAAGTCCTGCATGCCCAGGCAGGCACACCCGGGGTGGAATTAATATACTATTGTGTTTGCAGGGCATCTAGCCAAAGCTTTTCTAGAGACGATCGTCTTTCCCTGAGTGCATGCTTGTAGTATGAAAGCTCGCCACCCATTTGTATCGCTTGAGTGAAGGTTTCTTTGGCAGATGATAACCATCGGACATACTGATCACGACGTTTAGAAGGTTCTTTACTTTGGTACTGAGGTAACAATTCACCCTCTATTCTAGTGATCCAAGCATGTAGTCTTGTGATCGACTCTTCACCATCCATGTAGCCCGAGTTTTCAAGGGCTTGATCAATTTTTTCCTGAGGGATGCTTCGGAGTTGATAGAGTAAATGCTGAGCCATCTCCTTATCCTTAATAACTAGTTCACCATTTACCACTTCGGCCACGGATATATAGGCTTCATTGGTAGGTTGCTGCAAATCTGCGTCCCAGTCACTATAGCAGTGAATGACATCTTTTATGTCCTGGATTGTAAGTTCTGAGCTAAAGCCTTTAAACTTGCCAGATGCAGTTGACGTAAGGGATCCGCCTTGGTCTAGATGTTGAACAGAGTCACCTAGTACCATAAAATTGTGAGCTTTAGAGTTGTATTCGCCAATTAAAATCTCTACTAACATTCCCTGTTTAATATGATGACTGTTTTTTAAATTATCCGGTAGGATTGTCTTGATCATTTCTGCTGGGGCTCCTTCTGGCAGACTAACTACTTTGGATGGATCTGTAAATCCCTCTAAAAAACCACTTACTAACACTC
>CAZBML010000034.1:1912-8359 GCA_964493295.1 uncultured Pseudomonadales bacterium
TTTTACTTCCCCTGTCTCATTGTTCCTCCGCTCACCAAAGTAAAATTCGTAGATAGGGACTCCGGCAAGTTGTAGCATTTCGAGTCCAAAATAATCAGCTTGAAGAGTGGGCTCTGGGCATTCTTTGACAATAAACTTGCGATTATGTCCACTGTCTACCCAAATAGAGACAGGATTTGATGCCTGGAAACCTGGGTCTGAATCTGGGTCAGTACCAATATATTTCACAAAATCAAGTGAATCCATGTTTATATGCCGTGATTCGACATTTGGTTCTCGCGGAAGCAGACGGCGAACAATAGCTTGGTTGATAACCCAGCTTGTGAGGTTGTCAGGTCGTGTTGCGACAATAGGGTATTCCTGATTGTATTGCTCTATTAATTTTCCTTCGGTTAGGGATTTGATTAAATCGAGTAACCTCTCGTCTTCAATGGGACCCACCAGATTTTCGCCAGATACAGGAGTGTATATGGGTGTTAAGGTAGGCTCAGACCCGGTTCCAATATAATTTTTGATTGTTTTGGTCGGTATCCCTTTATCTTCGATGGTTTGCCTCCCAAAGTCCATAGCATGTACTATTTTTGAGACAAATTTACTGTTTTCTCCGTCTACCAATAGGTTTTTGTTTAACCCTAAATACTTTAACCTGGCAGCTATCTCATCTACTGTTTCACCGTATTCCTCATTAAACTGACGAAAGAGGCTACTTCCTTCCCTTAATAGATCTTCATTTTCTCCACATTTGCTCTGTAGTGACTCTGCAAAGCTCGGTATTTTGCGATATCTACCTAGCTCTGGGTTATAGAGTTCAAAGGATGATTCTAGATCGACCCTGCTGACTGGTAAATGAAATAAGTCTAACGATATCTCTTTTGAAGAAAATGTCACATCAATACCTCTCGAAGTACCATCCCCTACTCCCGGTCTTAGAGCCATAGTTAGATTCCTATCGGTGTATTAATAGTTATTATGATATAAGATTAAGTGTACATCATAGTCGTACAACAGGTAATATCATGATTGTTGATAAACTAGGATCTGTCGAACAGCAAGCGAATTATAAGGACATAACTGAGCGTTTTAGAGGTGCTTGGCAGATCGTCTCTTTGAGACATGAGGGAGGCACTAGTCTCAGAGACATTGCTGATGTTTTTGTAAAATCGGTATTTAAACCCGAATTACTTAAGGAGCTAACGTCCATACCTAGTGAGATGGAAGTTCTAGGACATCTAAAAACACCAGGTAGGGATGCAACGCGCGATATCGGTGAATCCAAGCTGGATGATGCGAGACGGGAGTTGGTGCAAGGGATACTCGATGCCAAGCCTGTATTAGTAACTGGCGCTGACAAGGCCATTAACGAATTGGTTGCTAAATCTGATTTTCATATTTGGACGGTTGGTGACTATATAGGTACTCAGGATGTAAATAAAAACCAAGATGGTGATGTTTATGAAGGCACAGGTCACCAGCTGTGGAAGCTAAAATCGGCAGGTCTAACCAACAGACAAGATATTGATATTCATGTAGCAGATAATAAATTCGCTTTCCTTGTCCCTGAATTGGACAAACTAACTGCCAAGGGTATAGAAAGTTTCACTTTTTTTGATGACAGGATTTCCAACTTAAAAACTTTGAAAACTATTATTGATCAGGAAAATAGTAATCGAGAAATGGTTGGAGATCCACCAATTAATTGCAAGCTTGTCTTGGTAAACCAGGGTAGCAGGAAGAGTGGCAATCCAGAACAGATTAATACGCAAGGATCTTTGGTAGAGTTTGCTGTAATTAATAGTTTTGCAGAAGCTCCAAGCGTTTTACCTGATATAGAAAAGTCTAAGCAAGCAACTTTTTGTGATTTTGATGGGACAGTAACGGATAACGTGGCTGTACGAAATAGTTGGGACAAAGTCGCAAATGAAGTTGTTGCTAAATATGCCGAGCTTGCAAAACTAAAAAACCCACAAAAAGAAAAGGCTGCAACTACGATTGAAGATCGTGATATAAGTTTGGCTGCAGTGCTGGCGTATGTAGAGCAGTGTCGAGCGAAAGGACTAAGAATTGGCATAAAAAATGGTGCTTATGACCTACTACAACCAGGTCATGTAGAAGGGTTTGAGACGGCAAAAGATGCGTGCGACATATTGATAGTGCTAATAAATAGTGATGAGTCAATTAAGAGATACAAAGGCATAAAAGCAGGAGTACCTAGACCAATCGTAGACCAGAGACAGAGAGCTGCTACCCTCTTAGGACTAGATTCCGTAGGTGGTGTGATTATGTTTGAAGAGGAAAACCCTGCAGGCATAATAGAAGCAATCAGGCCAGATGTTTATATAACCTCGGAAGAGTATAGGGGTAAACCGTTAGCTGAGTATGATGCGGCTGCTAGGATTGGAGCAGATGTTGTATATACTGACTATGTGAGTGGTTTTTCTACATCTGGGATTGTTGAAAAAATATTTTTAGCAGCTGAAGCTAGTATAAAGGAAGAAAATGCACATTAAGATTTACACTTCGAAAAATTGCCCTTTTTCAAAACAGTTGAAAGATTTTCTTTACGAACGTGAAGCTCCTTTTGAAGAAATTGATATTAGTAATGATAAAGATAAGATTGATGAATGTTTTAGAGTATCAGGATCTTTATCTACTCCAGTTATTGTGGTCAAAAGCTTAGAAGAACGTGCTCTAATTTTAAATGGCTGGAACGAAGAGAGTCAAAGCTTAATTTTGAATCTTTTAAATTCTTAGATTCAAGCTAATTTCTCAAGAGCTACTTTGGCGATATCGTCAATAGAGATCTGGTTAAGCCACTTCTTAGACTCATCTTTCTCGCCCCATTCGGCTGACCACGATCGACCATTAGGCCATGCAGGCGCCTCTAGTGCCACAGCCTTACTTGGATTGGAATTCCAATAGTGAGGGAATCCGTTCCAGAAGAGTCCGACTACATTCGGGCCTTTGGCTAAATTAGCAGCCAAGTGGAAAGTACCCCCATCGTTCGCCATGACAAGTTTTTGTTTGCGTAGTAGAGCAATAATTTGCTTCAAGTTCCCATGAACTAACTGATGATTATTTAGGCCTGCAGTGGTTATAGCGTTAGACAATTTAGTCAAGTCAACTAGTGTAGGATCTCCCGCATTCTTATTTGGGTTGTATATAAAGTTAAAGGTTGTATCTGGCTCTTTTTCTTGTATTTTTTTACATGCTTGTACCCATTGATCAATTGAATACTGTCTACCGGCTGATCCTGATTCAAGTATTACCGAAACTTGCTTTTTAGTGCTATCAATGTGGTTATCAGTGAGGATTTGGTTATACACAGCATCTTCATCCGAATATTCTGGTATTAATCCGCTTTGCAAATTATCTATTGTTACGGACTCGTCTCCCATGAGTTCGTGTGCAAAATTTGAATATCTTTTATCACCATCAATTTCATTGTTGTACTTGTGTGTTGCTACAAATAGATCTGACATATATGTAACTTTCTTGTTATTTGCCATGGCCTGGACTATGTTTGTTTGTGTGGCGACGACTCTTTCCGCCTCCAGAATGACGGCGTTCTTAATATTTGGATCACTATTAATGATCTCGATGGCCTTGGTAACGCCATTTAAGTTGTCTTTTATTGCTGAGTCTGGACTCGATGGATCTAGTCTTGGATCTTCTTGTAAGCCATTTATTACCTTAATCTTTCCAGTCTCAAGTGGTTTCAAAATTCCGTATATTGTCGGTGGTACAACATAGCTAAACGTGGCGCCTGGATTAATTTTTGCCACCTTCTGCTCTAGAGCATTGAAGTAATTGAGAATACATGTTGCGTCTCCAATATGATACGGAAGCACCATAAATATATTATCTGCATCTTTGACATTTGTCCTTAAAACATCAAGTTGATTTTTTGCCTCCGACTCGTTGCCACTTTCTACCGTAGTAACGCCATTTCTCCCATTAAAATCTAGAAGGGATAACTCCTTCGCGGTAGGTAGTGAATTTTGATTTGCCATAGTGTGATACTTGATTCCACCCTTGCCTATCTTTGAAAACCTTTCTCGAGGAACGTTCATATAAGCATACCCTTCATAATAACCTGAGTTCTCGCCAGCACTAACTGCGCCAAGAACAGGTGCCTCGAGGGGGCGGGAGTAACCAATAGTGGAGGAGAAGACAGATGCCCAGCCGGGGGTAAAGATCTGTTCAGCAGGTACTTCCATTACTTTGGAGAAGTCCTCGGTCATAGTGATCGAGATATCGTGAGGGATGGCAGACAAGGTATTTTCTACTGTACCGGTAGCTGGGATCTCGCCAAAATATTGGAGAAGGGTGATTGTCTCGTTGGCGTCGGGGATATGGGCTTCGTCACCCCAGTAGGACATTTCCCAGGCGATACGATGGGCCTCGTCGGAGAACTGGTGGTGGATATCACCAGTTGGGTTCTCGCGAACCGCTTCGTGAATCAAATCCACTACTCTGCGATTGCCTTCTTCTGTGGCTAATAGATCAGGAACGTGGAGGATCTTGGTGGTACTAGACTGCCACTCACTAATCACCTCTTTGTTGCCAGTGAGCGCTGACCACATAGTATCTTCGTCATGTAGAACCCTGTTGTAACCCTCGATTTGGTCGACCTGGAAGTTTTCTTGTTTATACACCCAGTTCTCCATGCCGCGCATGAAGTTGCCAAGACCGGTAATGTCAGTAATTCTCTCAACTGGTGCAAGCGGCTCACCATCTACGCTAATTTCTGGATGAGCGGCAAGAGAAGAGTTGACATTCTGGGCAAAGAAACCGTGGATATCCTCACCCGGGAATTTGCCATACTCTAGCGTATTGTTCCATTTAGTATAGTCTATCTCTGGTGTGCCGGTAGTTTCGTGGCCACCCCACTCTACTGGTGCTAAGGCCTCATGTTTAAGCTCAAGGTGGTTGTGGAGGAGGGCATCGCGAATCTCGGTGGTCATTTGGACCTGACCATCACCACCGATTTCCATGTTGCGTACCAAGACTTCGGGCTGTCCATCAGCGGCCAGATGGTCGGTAACTAGATTAAAGCGAGCTTCCAGATCGTCTGGTCCACCTACTCTTTCGTGGACTGCAACCAGATGGGTCCCGGCTGGGACTCGGGCATGCATTACAGCTAGGACATCACCTGTTGTAGTATCATGAATCTCTCCAGTTGAAAGTGAGTCAACATGCTGGGGTAGTTTGTGATCTATTAGAGGCACTAGTTGATGCTCGGTGCCACTATCTATGACGCTTTGGTGAGCCTCGGCATACTCGGTCATACCATAGCTCAACAGACCTGCTACAGCGGCACTAGTGGCCACCTTTTTGCCAGTCGACTTCCAACGAAGACCATTGTAGATCTTGTCTCTGGCTCTGACCGATGTGAGTGGGTTGTATGCCAGGTCGGGAGAAAGGGTGTTCACCTTGGTGACAAGAGCGGCAATTTCTGGAGAAACAGTGGTGTTGCCAAGGAGGCTATAGTACTGGGAAGTTTGGAGAACTCCCAACATTTGATCAATGGCTTGTTCTGGAGTCGACCCTGCAACTATAGTAAAGCCCATTTCAGTGGCAATTGCAGATAGCCTGGTTGGATCAGAGAGGAGCTCGCGAACTTTGGCAGTTGAGACGGCTCTTGCCTGGTCGTGGATGCGCAGTTCGCGATTGCGAATACCGCGCCCCTCGGGTCCATCTTTGCTAGCCACCAGGAGGTTGATATCACGTTCGTTGCCCAGCTGGAGTCTGGCACCACTGTCAGCGATCTGAGCCATGGTCAAGAGGATAGTATTGTTGTCAAAATTGTCACTACCAAGTTTGGTACTTAAATCTACGAAACGCTGAGTGCGTTCTGATAATCCAACACGATTGTAGTCAGCTGAGCGCATCTCGGCAGTACGGATCGCATTACTTGCGTCTGGGAACTCGAGACCTTCGGCTCGCCCCATACCGTAGGTAGAGCGCATCTGCCCGTGGCGAGCCCATTCTTTGAAACCTGCCATGGCTCCAGCTATACCCATACTACCAACTACCGGTAACCAAGAGAAACCAGCCCTGGCTAGGGTGGCAACGCCGCGACCAGTAGCGGCGCCGAGAAATGCCGCAACTGCTTCGTTACGCCAGATCATGCTAGCGGCACTCAAAAGTTTTTCGCGCTTGAGACCAGTATTTATGGCTTCGTTACTATGGAGATCCTTACTTTGAGCACGATTCCAGATTTTCTCATTGAGCGAGGCCCGCTCGGTGTGACGTTCCTTGTAGGTTCCACCCATAGACTCGGTGTTGGCAGACATCTGGGCAGTACCTAGAGAGAGCTCAATTTCAAAATTGAGACGATCTGCACCCTTGTAGTGCTGGAGGTTGTCGAGGATGGCAGGAGCCATGCCTTCTTCGAACTGCAGGAGAATGTCGGAGGCAACTGTAAAAGAGTTTTCGTATGATTTT
>CAZBML010000035.1:0-8206 GCA_964493295.1 uncultured Pseudomonadales bacterium
TGGTCAGTAGTTTTGGCTACTGTTATCATCAGCTCCGGCTCGTTTATCGGTGTCGCGGCACTCGCGCTCTCGCAAAATTTTTTAAATAAAATCCTCCTGTCCCTCGTCTCACTCTCGGCAGGCACTATGCTCTCTGCCGCTCTCCTCCACCTCCTCCCCGAGTCGATCGAAGTCTTGGGTACTACTTTACCCTTTCAGCTGACACTCCTGTCATTTATTGGCTTTTTTGTTTTAGAGCGATTCCTCCACTGGCGTCATTGTCACGACAAAGATCATTTGGCCAAGCACACGATGGGCACAATGAATCTGATCGCCGATGCGATCCACAACTTCCTCGACGGCGTCCTCATTGCCGCCTCCTTTGCCACAGGCAATGGCTTGGGACTAGTGGCTACACTGGCCATCGCTCTGCACGAAATACCCCAAGAGATCGGCGACTTTGGCGTCCTCCTCCACTCTGGTTTTACCCGCAAAAAAGCTCTCATTTACAACGTAGTTGTTAGCATGACTGCTGTCGCTGGTGGGGTACTCGGGTACTTTGCGAGTCACGCCTTGACCGAGTTTGCCAGCTATCTCATCCCGATCGCGGCCGGTGGATTTATATATATCTCGGCGGCCGATCTCATCCCCGAACTCAAACACGAAACCTCGACCAAACGCACTATCGCCATGATTGCCACATTCTTGTTGGGCGTTACAATCATGCTCCTCGTCAAAGAATAAATTAGCTCTTTTTGCTGTACCAGTAGCTAGCAATCAAGGTAGTCAAAGGCACTGCCGTAATGAGCCCGATAGATCCGGCCAGGGTCCGCACTATTTCCTCTGCCATCGCTTCGTAGTTGAGTAGTTCAAATGGTGTAGCTCGACTGGTCACAAATAACAATAGTAGGGGTAGCGAGCTCCCCGCATAAACGAGGACCAAGGTATTGACGAGTGAGGATATATGATCGTGGCCAATCCGCATTGCTTTGAGGTACAGATCCTGCACCCCCAGTTTGGGGTTGCTATCTGCGAGCTCAGATACAATCGAGGCCTGAGAAATAGTAATGTCGTCCAGGACTCCGAGCGATCCAATAATAATCCCAGCAAGGAGCAAGTTGTAAAACCTCTCGACCGGGAATTTGTCGAGCAAAAACCCTGTCTCCTCAGCGCCAAATCCAGTGAGTCCTGCAGAGCCCCCAAATAGACTAGCGAGGATCCCAGTCACCATCAGAGCTCCCAGTGTGCCAAGGATTGCGATCGTGGATTTGCGGCTCAGACCATGACTCAGGTAGTACGAGACCAAGAGAATCATGGCACTAGCGATTAGGGCTACGCTCACTGGGTTACTGCCCCCCACTATTTGGGGTAGTACATACATAAAGATGACGGCAAAAGAGAAGGCTAGTCCAAAGAGTGAGCGGACTCCAGCTATCCCACTTACCGCCACAATCGCGACAACAAAAAGGATAAACAATCGATACAACGCGAGGGTTCTGACTTTGTCAGTGACGCTATAGACATCTTCAAACTGCGGATCATGACCCACAATCACCATGTCACCCACTTTGTAGGGGAGGTTTAACTGGTATATTGTGGCTCTGACCACTTTACTCTCCATCGCCACCTCGGCTATTTTATGTGGCAAAGGAGACTCGATTGTTTGGGACAGCGAGACAATCTCCCCAGCCTGTGGATCACTCGGTATCAAGTTTTTCGCGAATACAAACGCCACCATCAAAGCCACAACCAACAATCTCACTAAATATTTCATCAAACTCATTCTACCAGGCTAGAGGTGGTATAATCAAACTCATGAAAATGCGGATCCACAAATACTTGGCCCATGCCGGGATTGCCTCTCGTCGCCACGCCGAAACCATGGTGGAAAACGGGGAGGTTATGGTGGATGGTAGCATCGCCAAAGTAGGTCAGGTCATCGAGTCCGACACGGCCAAGGTTAGTGTCGGGGGCAAACCAGTCGGGATCGACCAAAATCTCGTGTACTATTTGCTCAACAAGCCACGTGGCGTAGTCTCAGCCGTTACCGATCCTGATGGTCGTCGCACTGTCGTCTCGCTTGTGCCTGGTGGCCACCGCCTCTATCCTGTCGGCCGGCTAGACTATGACTCCGAGGGCTTGATCCTCCTCACCAACGATGGTGATCTCGCCTACAAAATGACCCATCCTCGGTACGAGATCGACAAGACCTATCATGTCCTAGTCAAAGGGGTGATCCCCCTCAAATCCATTGGTTATCTCGAGTCAGGAGTTACAATCGAAGGCAAAAAAACCGCACCTGCCGTAGTGACCATTGCCGAGTCCCAGCCAAATAACACTTGGATCGATATCACCATCCACGAAGGGCGCAACCGTCAGATCCGCAAAATGTGCGAAGCGGTGGGCTACCCAGTTTTGCGTCTCATTCGCACCAAGCTGGGCCCCTGGGAACTAGGCGATATCCCATCAGGCAAGTATCGCACCCTCAAACCATCCGAGATCGTGCTAAAATAGACAAATAATATTTAAGATTTGAGAATTTGTGATTTAGGATTTAAATCATGTACGTCACTATCATCAATGATTGCCACGACCCGCTTACCATGAATCGTCAGGTAGTCCGTGCCGCTACCTTTTTCCCAGCTACTCATATCAGTCCCGTCGCAGTCGGCAACTACGCCGATCTAGAAGCTAGCGGGGTTATTATCGACACGATCGACGCCGCGATGGATGAGCCTGGCATCATCATCGCCAACGTCGCCCCTCGCCATGGCAAAGCCAAAAAATGGCCAAATGGTACCCCCTTTGGTCACATCAAATATCAAAACACTCACATCTTTACTACCGTAGACGGCGCCACCCTCTCTCTCGTCCACAAATATGGCCTCGCCAAAGAAATCGAAGTTTATGACATCCCCACCGTCCTCGATGCCATGATCAAACACGGCAAGCTAGCAGAGCATCTCCGCCACCCAATCACCAACACTCAGTTCCGTAGTTACGAGTTTTTGCCGCGGGTAGCTAAGTGGTACATGAACGGGATCGATCTGCCAAGTATTGTTCATCCGCTCTCCGATTTTTTGCCAGCCCCCCTGGCTGTCTGGTATATCGACAACTTTGGCAACTGCAAGACCACTGCTTGGGCCTCTGATATAGGCCATCAGGCAGGCAAAAAGATCAAGACTCAATGGGGCGAGATTTTGTGTTTTGACCGTCTCAAAGATGTTCCAAACGGCGAACCAGGCATTATCATTGGTTCAAGCGGTTATCGCGATAAGCGGTTTATTGAAATCGTTGTTCAGGGCAAGTCTGCCGCCGATCACTTTGGGATCAAGGTAGGTGACAAGCTTGACGCTTAGCACTCCATTGTGTAAACTGCTAAGCTATGAACAACCTAGTCCCAGTCAAACCAGCGGTTACCCATCAAATACCCCTTATTCCTGTCCGCGATGTTGTCGTCTATCCAACCAACGAGGTCGTCCTCACCTTTGGTCGCAAAAAATCGATTTTAGCCGTTGAATCAGCTCTCTCCAAGGACAAATACGTCGCCCTTTTTACCCAAAAAGACGGCAAAATCGAAAACCCCGAACTCAAAGATCTCTATGACCTAGGCACCCTCTGCGTAGTCGAGCGTACCCTCAAGACAGACGGCGAGCTCAACGCCCTAGTCAGGGGGATTGCTCGCATCAAACTCCAGTCCGTGGTATCAGAGACACCCGTCCAGATTGTCGAAGTACTAGAGCTCGAAGAGACTTTTCACAACTCTCCCGAGCTCGAAGCACTTGGTCGCCACCTAACCACCCAATTCCGCGAAGCAGTCAATCTAGGCAAATCGGTAGAATTTACCAATTTTATGCGTCTCATGTCTGGCGTCGGCATAAGTGAGCTGGGTGATCAGATCGCGGCCACTTTGACCGTTGGTTTAGATGACCGCCAAAAGATCCTAGAGATCCTCGATGTTCAAAAACGCCTCTACCAAATCAATGCTCTCCTCGCCAAAGAACTAAAAGTACTAGAAATCGAAAAAACCATCGCCAACAAAACGCAGGAAAAATTTAGCAAGCACATGAAAGAGGCGGTTTTGCGCGAGAGAATGAATACCATCAAGGCCGAGCTAGGCGAAGCAGATGAGGTAGACAATGACCTCGACGAACTCCACGAGGCACTCCACAATCTACCACTCTCTAGTAAAGCCAAAGCCAAAGTTCACAAAGAATTTGAGCGCTTAGATCGCATGTCACCCAACAATCCAGAAACTGGCTATATCCGCACCTGGCTCGAGACCGTAGCCGAACTGCCTTGGGGCAAACTGAGTGCTGACCATGTCTCGCTCAAGACTGCCGAAAAAGTATTAAACGAAGATCACTACGGTCTGGAAGAAATCAAAGAGCGCATTCTCGAATACTTGGCTGTCATGAAGCTCAAACGCGCCAAATCGCAAAACTCCGCCCTCCCTACAATCCTTTGTTTTGTCGGTCCACCCGGGGTCGGTAAAACCAGTCTAGGCAAATCTATCGCACGTTCGCTCAAACGCAAGTTTGTCAAAATATCCCTGGGCGGCATCCGCGATGAAGCCGAGATTCGTGGCCATCGCAAGACCTACGTCGGTGCTATGCCAGGTCGCATTATCGAAGGGATCAACCAAGCCGGCACCATGAACCCAGTCTTTATGCTCGACGAGATCGACAAAATTGGCAACGATTTTAGGGGTGATCCGTCTGCCGCGCTCTTAGAAGCGCTCGACCCTGAGCAAAACAAAGAATTTTCTGACCACTATCTTGAGCTAAACATGGATCTCTCAAAAGCCATGTTTATCGCGACCGCCAACGTCCTCGACACTATCCCTTCGGCTCTGCGTGATCGTTTAGAAATTATCAGATTTTCTGGCTATACAAGGATCGAAAAATTCCACATCGCCAAAAAATACTTACTCCCCAAAGTGATCGAAAAAAACGCACTTTCTGCCAAAAATCTCAAGCTAAGCGACACAATTATCAAAGAAATCATCTCAAAATACACTCGCGAAGCAGGAGTGCGCTCCCTCGAACGCGAGCTCGCCAAAGTCGCCCGCAAAGTCGCCAAAAAACTTGCCATCAGCCCCAAAAAACCTCTCAAAAACTCACTTATTTCTACCCCTCAAGCGCTCCACAATTATCTTGGACCTACCAAATATAACTCTACAATCGCCGAGAAAAAGAATCCCGTAGGTATGGCCACTGGCCTAGCCTGGACTAGCGTAGGTGGGGAGATATTATTTATCGAAGTTTCGACTATGCCAGGCAAAGGCGGGGTACAAATCACTGGACAGCTAGGAGAGGTCATGAAAGAGAGTGCCCAAGCCGCCTACACTTACGTCCGTTCCCACTACAAGGATTTTGGCTTAAAGAGTGATTTTTACAAAACTATCGATCTCCATATCCATGTCCCCGAAGGTGCAGTCCCCAAAGACGGTCCCTCTGCTGGTGTGACCATGACGACCGCCATTGTCTCTGCGCTCACTGGGCGAGCAGTCAGGAAGCATATTGGTATGACAGGTGAGGTTACGTTACGCGGTCGGGTACTAGAAATCGGCGGCCTGAAAGAAAAAGTCATTGCCGCCCACACTGCTGGACTCAAAGAAATCATCCATCCCTGGGAAAACACCAAAGATCTCGAAAAAATCCCCGAGGAAGTAAAGAATGATCTCAAGTTCCACCCAGTCAAGGACGTCGCCGAAGTCCTCAAGCTCGCCCTTGTATAGCCGACCCTGCAGTAAATTTCTGTTATTATTGATTTGATATATCAAATACTGGAGGATCCCATATGTCCATCGCACTCTCAAAAGAAAAAGTCCAAGCTCAGCACGGACTGATGATAATTTATAGCTTTATCACCCTCTTTATCGTCAACAACTTGGTACTCCACTTGGCCAATATGCTTTTCCCCGAAAACATCGTCTTGGGTACTGCTTCCATCTCACACTGGTGGGCTATGTACCACAGCATGCTCAAGTTTACGATGATCAGTATCTTTGTCATGCTCCTGGTCACCGTATATGAATGGAAAAACAAAGTAGTCTTTACTCCCAAGCAGTGGATGGGTACCTATCTCGTAGTCAATTTTGTCTCACTTTGGTGCATCTCTCGGTTTGCCGACAACCTAGGCCTCGGCTTCTCATCCTGGTTCGTGATCCTCCTATTTGCCGCTGTACTAGATATGGCCCAGGGCATGTCCATGATGGCTCTCGGCGAAAAATCTAAAAAATTCCTCGTATGATCAAGTTCAAGGAATACTTCAAACAAATGTGCGACGAAAACAAGGCCGTTTTCGACGAGTTCCAGTTTATCCATGATCTCTACAAAGCGAACAAAAAAGCCAACCAAGTAGTCTTTAACGAGCAGGGTGCAGTGGTTAGGCGCATCATCGAAGATTGGGATCGCAAACTTTGTGGTCGGATGGAGCGGGGCAAAAATGCCGCTTACTCAGCTCGCTTATCAGAAAAGTTCTGGGGGGAAGTACGCCTTCGTTTCCCCATGATCGACTTTGTCGGCGCCACCATCAACTAAATAGCTTGCATAACATATAAGAATATGCTAATATCTCTATATGTCTGCTTTATGTGATGAAATCGAAAAATTTGGTAAAGGTATCGGCAATGCCACTCGCTATACTATTATCGAGTCCCTCCTCAAAGGTGAGCGAACCGTTTCCGAGCTGGTTGCCATCACCCGGCTTTCTCAGCCGCTTGTTTCTCAGCACTTAAAAACCCTCAAAAGCTCCAATTTGGTGAGCTCCGTGCGTAGAGGACAAGAAGTTTTCTACACCGTCAACAATGCTTATATTCTCGATTTATTAAAAAAACTCACAACCGAAGTGAAGGAGAAACATGCAGTACAACCAGCTAGCAAGTAATGAAAGTATTCAAACAACTATTGGTGAACTGGCCAAACACAATATTGAGGCAGTTGTCGTAGACACCAAAAAAGCTGCTCTAGAAAAAATTAAAGAGCTTATTCCCTCAGGTGTCTCAGTGATGAATGGTAGTTCAACTACGCTCGTAGAAATCGGTTTCGTCGATTACTTAAAAGATGGCAAACATGGGTGGAACAATTTGCACGAAGCAATCCTAGCAGAGAGTGATCCAGTCAAGCAGGGCAAATTGAGAAAAGAATCAGCTCTCTCTGACTATTATCTAGGTAGTGTTCACGCACTCTCAGAAACAGGTGAATTTGTGGTAGCCAGCAACACCGGCAGTCAGCTCCCACACATTGTCTTCACCTCCCAGAATCTACTCTTTGTAGTTGGTGCTCAAAAGATCGTCCCAACCTTGAGTGAAGCTCTCAAACGACTCGAGGAATACGTGGTCCCACTCGAGAATGAGCGTTCACTCAAAGCCTACGGCGCCCCTACCACTCTCAATAAGATTGTCATTTTCAAAGGGGAGAGTCCCATGATCGGTCGCAAAGTGAAGATGATCATCGTCAAGGAATCCCTCGGATTCTAGGCTAGATTTGGCAAACTCGCATACTTACCTCAGATTGTATATGATGGTCTCAGTAATCAATCTTGGAGGTATTACGTATGAGTAAAAATCTCTTGCTAGTTATTTTTGTCCTCGCTCTAGTCTTGGGCGGTAGCTACCTCTCCCGTCGCAATAATACGCAGGTCATGGATCCTTCACCGACCCCTAATACTATGGTAAAAACCGAGTCCACTCCTATCTCCAAACAGTATCTCCCCTACACAGAAGATGTCTTAGAAAGTTCAAAGTCCACTCGTCGAGTCCTATTCTTTTATGCCTCGTGGTGTCCGACTTGCATCCCCGCCGATGCCGATTTCACCAAGAACGTCTCTATGTTGCCATCTGACGTCACACTAATTCGGGTTAATTACAATGACCCTGATACCGACGCAGACGAAAAAGCTCTTGCAGCCAAGTACGCCATTACCTATCAGCACACCTACGTGCAAATCGATGTGGACGGGAATGAAATAACCAAGTGGAACGGTGGTTCCGTCAAAGAGCTACTGGCCAAAATCAAATAATATGTCGCTCCTTATCCTCTTTGCCTTTCTAGCCGGTATCGTCACCATCCTCTCACCGTGCATCTTGCCTATCCTCCCAGTAATCCTTGCCACCTCCGTGACCGATGAAAAAACTCAAAAACGCCCCTATGGCATCGTGTTTGGCTTTATCCTGAGCTTTACTTTCTTTACCCTATTCCTCTCTTCTCTATTCAAACTACTC
>CAZBML010000036.1:0-7656 GCA_964493295.1 uncultured Pseudomonadales bacterium
ACAATTGTGATATGACTGAGTGTATATTTTGCAAAATAGTGGCGGGGGAGATACCGAGCTACAAGATTTATGAAGATGAGAAGTATCTGGTGTTTTTGGATGTATTTCCGAAGACTTCATACCAAATGCTCGTGATACCGAAAGAACATACTGAATGGGTGTGGGATGTACCAAACCTAGGAGAGTACTACGAAGTGGCGGGCAAAGTAGCACGACATATAAGAGAGGTGAGTGGCCAACCGGTACGACAGATGGTGTATGGGTTTCAAGTACCACACGCTCACATCCAACTGAGACCGGGCGAAAAAAATGATTTGGATGGGTCACAGGCGAGTCCAGAAACGTTAGACGGGTGGAGAGCGAAATATTCTATGCTCTAACTCCACTCGGGAGTGGAAAAGGCGTAGGTGATTTGGCGGGTATTTGCATCTAATTCTTTGATATTGATCACTAAAATTGGTATTTCTGTTTCGTAGCTTTTGAGAATATTTTCGGCTTTGCCAGCCCACTCGATGGCCACGATATTGCCGGGTTGGAGAATATTTTTTAAGCCGAGAGTGGACTCTAGCTCGGACGGGTCAGCGAGTCGCCAAGTGTCGATGTGGTAAAGCGTCCCTGAGTATTTGGGCAAATTGTAGGGATATTCTTTCATCAGAGTGTAGGTGGGGGAAGAGATGGTCAGGTCGATACCAAGCGTCGTGGCAACACCTTTGACAAACTGAGTTTTGCCTACACCCAGCTCACCTTGGAGAGCGAGGATGAGGGGGAAACGGCGAGAGAGGGAGAGATGTTTAGAGATGATTTGCTTGGCGATTAGCTCAGTTTCTTCGCTAGTATGGGTAGTGAAGGAGGGGGAGAGGTCGGGAATGATGAGCTGACCTTGGCGCAGGATTTGGGGGTCGTTGAGTGTGGTATCGACCACGGTGCTGGTCGGGCGATCGGCCAGCTTGCCTGCGTCGATGAAGAGAGAGATCATTTCCTGTTTATCGGCAGTTGTGTACTTTTGCCAGTCTTCTAGGGAGTAGGGCTCCTTTTTGCCGCTCGTATTGGCACTGGTTGCGGTAATGGGGCGGCCATACGACTTGATCAAATTGAGAGCAAATGGGTAATTGGGAATGCGAACTCCTAGGGTGCCGGTTGATGACTCGAGTCGGAGATCAACTAGATGGAGAGAGTCGGAGATGACAGTGATCGGACCTGGCAAAAACTGCTCATAGAGATTGCTCGCCATGGTGTTTACCACCACATATTGCTCTGCCATAGCGCGAGCAGAAACAGCAATAGATACCTGGCGGTGACGATCTCCCTTGTAGGCGAGGAGTTTGGAGACTGCGATTTCGTTGGTGGCGTCCACGGCAATACCATAACAAGTTTCGGTGGGATAAATGACCAGATCGCCTCTAGCGAGAGCCTCGATCGCGAGAGTGGTAGTTTGGGATTCTGAAGTGGCGATGATTTGCATGACGTGGATTATACAGGGTAGGATGAGGTATGGAGGAAAATAAGCGTCGATTTTTGAGTGATCCGATGTGGCGACAAGTGTCTGTGTTTTTACTGGTGATGTTTTTTTTGTTCTTGGCTGATTCGATGCTGTCAGATTTTGTCCCTGGATTTATTCAAAATGCACTTGGATCTCCTCTGAAGATGGGACTAGTGATGTCGACTTCATCCATGGCAGGATTTGTCCTAGATTTGTTGTTTGCACGGGTTTTGCGCAATTTAAACGTGGGCAAGATGGTAGTATTGTCGTTTGTGGGGTGTGTGATGTTTGTAGGACTCCTGATTTTGGCGACTTTTTGGCCGTTGGCACCGATTATCGTGACGGCGTTACTGATGTGGGGATTGTATTATGAGTTTTTTGGTTTTTCGAGTCAGAAATTTGTGGTAGGAATAGCGGCACCACAGCAAAGGACAGCAGTTTGGGCAGTAATTGAGACACTCAGAGCTATTGCCTATGCACTAGGGCCGATTGGTTTGGCGTGGGCGATGACAATGGGGGAAGTGACGAGCTTGTTGCTGGTATTAGCTATTTTGTGCATCGGTTTTTTGATTTTTAGCTTGATCAAGACCAAGTATAAAACTGAAAGGCTAATTGAACACCAGCAAATCACGATGTGGCACGAGCTGAAACACTGGAGGGTATTGTTTGTCCATATCTGGCCGATGGTGATTTTGGGGGTTACTTTGGCAATGATTGATGCAGTCTACTGGACTACGGGGACGCTGGTAAACGACGCGATTGCAAAGGAGAACCCACTGGGTGGATTGTTTATGACGGTCTATATGCTTTCGTCAGTGGCAGTTGGAGTTGTTTTTGGTAGACGAGAGGTTAAAAAAGGCAAAAAAAAGCTGGCGGAACTGTTGACTTTCGCCTCTGGGGTAGTACTAGTATCGATAACTCTCATACAAGCTTGGTGGTGGTACCTAATTGTGGTGTTTGTTTCCTCGGTTCTATCGGCACTGGCATGGCCTTTGATTGATGCCGTTTATACTGACTTGCTGGCCAGGATGGGGAGAGAAAATATTCATATGATAGGGCTCAAAAACTCTAGCAGTAGCATTGCCTATATGATAGGCCCAGTGCTCGCTGGAGTGATGGCGACGTTCGCAGGAGAGTTGCCATCTTTTAAATATTTAGGGTGGTTTTTGATTGCTGTGTCGAGCTTGTTGCTTATCTTTACCCCTAAAAAGCTTAAATTACCCCAGACTGAGATCCAGAGTTGGGAGTAGAGATAGGGTAGAATGAAGATATGGAATTTGCAAAGCCACAAAAATATAGCGCGAAAGTAAGCGATAAATATTATGTGTCAGAAAATGAGAAATTTTTGTATATCAAATTTGAGTTGATACTGCCCGATCGAATTGATTTTCAATCTGGACAGTATGTGTCGATCAAAGTGAATGAGCAAGGTGAGAGGCGGAGCTATTCTATTGTCAGTACGCCCGATGATAACCATGGTTTCCACTTGCTTGCGGAGATTATACGAGGAGGGAAAGGAAGTACTTATCTGGATAACCTAAAGAACGGCGAGACTGTAGAAATGCTTGGCCCACTAGGGAGATTTACAGTAGACACGAGCGTAGCGAAACAAAACAACCTATTGTTTGTGGCGACAGGGAGCGGGATAGTGCCAATTTACTCGATGATCAACGACCTTCTAGTGAATAAACACGAAGCTAGGCAAATACGCCTGCACTGGGGACTGAGAGACGAGGCACATATGTTTTGGTTTGATAACTTGGAGAGATTGATGGAGATTTATCCTAACTTTGTCTTTGACCCGGTATTATCCCAACCAGGTGAGGAGTGGAGCCTATGCAGTGGTCACGTACAAGACTGTTTAAGACGAGACTTTGCGGCAAGCTCAGGATTAAAAGGTTGGGAAGGGTATGTATGTGGAAACCCGAAAATGGTCGAAGAGGTGTGTGGATTATTGCCACAACTGGGGATGAAAAATGAGAATGTCCACCATGAGAAATTTATATGACATACAAAACTATTAAGTGTAAAAACTGTAGCAATACATTTGTGTGGAGCCAAGAGGAGCAATCACTCTATACCCAGCGAGGACTAGGTACACCAGAGTACTGTCCGATTTGTCGTGGTATTATAGAGGCTCAGTCACGCGATAAAAATCGCGCGAAGTACTTAGGTAATAGGAAATAACAACTAATATGGCTGACGACTACAAATTGGTTAGAACAGTAGGTAAATACACGGTCAAGCTGTTGCAGTCCAAATGTATTGCCGCCGCGTCTTGCGTGGCGATCTCGCCAACTTTTTTTAAACTTAACGAATCCAATCTGGTGGAGATAATAGAAGGAGGAAGTGACGAGGAAGATAATTTGTTACTGTCCGCTCAATCGTGCCCGACTGGGGCAATCGAGGTATACGAAGGAGAGACTCGCGTTTGGCCACCAATGTAAGATGTTAGATATTAGAAGATAGGAGATAGCTATGCAGATTAAAACAATCGTAATATTTATCGCTGTAACTTTGGGAGTACTGCTGGGTGTAGGTGGACTCTTGTACCAGTTTGGGGCGAGCGCCGATAAGCCCATTGCCGAAATCGCGGGGAAGAAAGCTCACGTCTTGGGGAGTGGTACAGTGAGTGTAGTTGAGTTTAGCGATTTCCAGTGCCCTGCTTGCTTGTCTGTTCAGGAACCACTAAAACAGATCCTGAAAAAATACGAGGGTAAAGTAGAGTTTGTTTATCGACATTTTCCTTTGACCTCGATCCACAAGAATGCCCAGCTAGCTGCGCAGGTAGCCGAGGCGGCTGGTTTGCAGGGGAAGTTTTTTGAAATGCATGACATTCTGTTTGCCAAGCAAACTGAGTGGGAGAAACTGAGTGATCCGATGGAGGCGTTTACTGCTTATGCAATGCTGTTGCAACTGGAGATGCCAAAATTTGAGTCCGATGTCGCCAGTCAAGCAGTAAAAGACTTGGTCAATGCTGATGCGCTGGATGCGACTAGATATAGGTTGAGTGGAACACCAACCTTTTTTGTGAACGGAGTAAAGACCGAGTTTGCCCAGATCGAGGGTAAAATAGGGGATCTAATAAAGAGTAACTAGGAAAGTGGATCTAGTTAATATCAGAGTGTTGTATTTTTCCAGATTAGAGGTCTATTGACAGTCGATTCCCACCAGGGTATAACCAGAGGTAGAGGCCTGGAAACCAGGCAAAGGATTATTAGTATTTAGATAAAGGGAGGTGAAATAATTATATGGCATTTTCATACCAAAACGCTAAAGGCGTTACCTATTACCTCCACGGTAAAAAAGTAACTCTCAAGAATGGTCGCATGCAGCAGATTTATTTCTTCGCTCGCGACGTCCGTGCTGAAGCTCTAAATGAGGTTCCTGCTGGATACACCGTAGTTGAAACCAAAAGAACAGGCATGCCCGTTCTCAAGAAAGCATAATTTCTTACAACTAACCAGCTCTATTTTCGCAAGAAGAAAAAGCTGGTTTTTTGTTGGGATATAATGGCGACTATATGAAAATAGCTTATTTTACAGATTCTTTTTTTCCTCATGTAGATGGAGTTACGACTTACGTGGGAGTGGTAACCCGCGCGCTCATTAAGGCTGGTCATCAAGTACTGATTGTGACCCCTAGGTGGGAAGGGGTGAAGGCCTCGATGGTGGAAAAATTTGTTCCTGGTGCAAAAATAGTATTGGTACCAGGTGTACGGCCATTCTTTTACCCTGAAGTAAAACTTGGATCTTTGACTCCGAAATCCCTGAGTGACGTAAATAAATTTAAACCTGACATTATTCATTTTCATACTCCTGGATTTATGGGTTTGGAGGCAACTCTTTTGGCAAGAATTTTAAAAATACCGTTAGTTACCACGTTTCATACGTACTATATGGAGCCAGAAGGATTTGCTGCGATCGGACTTAAAGAAAATGGAGCAATATCCAAGGTACTGCAAGATTCGCTTTGGAAAGTGAGTGAAACAGTTCACAAACCTTGCGACGTGGTGATTGCACCGACACAGTTTGTAGAGCAAGATTTGCACCAGCGTTGGGAAGGGGTTGTGATTAAGGAAATTACTGGAGCAGTAGAGCTGTCGGCCTTTGCAAAACATAGTCATAGACGATCGCTTCGAAAAAAGTACGGATTTGACAAGGAGATTTTATTTATGTCAGTTGGAAGACTTTCTCCGGAAAAGCATTATGATATTCTTATTACCGCGTTTTCAATGATTCTAATGAAACACCCCATGGCTCGATTGGTATTTGTGGGTGGAGGGGGAATAAAGAGTGAGCTGGAATATATCTGTAGAGTACTCGGAATTGAACATGCGGTGAAGTTTATTGGAGAGGTGTCGTACGCAGAACTAACTAGTAAAAACTACTACAGCATGGGAGATGTATTTGTGACACCTTCGACGTGGGAAACACAAGGTTTGTCGGTGGTCGAGGCGATGGCTTCAGGTTTGCCTGTTGTAGCATTTAACTACCGAGCAATGCCAGAGGTTATAGGGAAGGGTGGGATATTGGTTAAACATTTAGACCAGTACGGATTTGCCAAAGCGATGGATAAATTGGCTGGGAGCGCAAAGCTCAGAGATCAGGTGGGTCGTGAAGCTGTTATTCAATCCAAAAAATACAATATTAAT
Organism: uncultured Pseudomonadales bacterium; assembly: GCA_964493295.1. Lineage (GTDB taxonomy): Bacteria > Patescibacteriota > Microgenomatia > UBA1400 > UBA12108 > CAJAUT01. Next base: position 6,135 of record CAZBML010000036.1, read on the forward strand.
AAACATGTTAGACGGTTGGTTGTTTTGTACGAGCAATTGGTCGAACAGCTAGCCACTGCTTAAGTTGCTTTAAGGTAGTTAACGAGAGCCTTATCAAGTCGTCACCTACCCCTTGGATATTCGATGGGATTGTATCCCAGATTGGCGAGGTCTTGTGATTGTCGAGAGAAAATTTGCGGACATCTGGATCAAAGTGGGCAGACTGGGTTTTATCGAGCGCGCCCAGTTTGTGGGCAAGCATTTTTACCCTGACTGTGTAAACAATCTTGTTGAGAAAATGGGGGAATTCGGGAGGTAGGGCGGTATCTTTGCTGATGCGAATAATGTTGGCGAGGCCGATCGTGGGGGCGAATGGTGCACCACAGGCGATCGTCTGGACAGACGGGTAGTTCTTTTTGATGTAACGGAATAGCCAGGTAATTTGGTTGTGAGCTATTTTATCGTTATTGTGATGAGGATCAAAGTAAGGTGCATAGAGAAAATCTAGTTTGAGGAGCGTTACCCCCCAGTTTTTGATGGCGTGGTCAATAAAATCTTTGATATATTTTTTGACCTGAGGTAGTTTAAAGTTGAGCAAGTATTGTTGGGGGAGGAACCATTCCCAGATAGGCATGGTTTTTAGTCCTTGGATATATTGACCACGATATCTGACGAACCAGTCTGGATGCTGTTTAAAGAGCTGGGATTTTTTGCTCGCCAAGAATGGGGCAAACCAAAGCCCTACTTGGAGATGATGAGCTCTAATCTGGGAGATAGTCGTGTCAAAACGCGGGAAGCGAGCTGGGTTTGGTGTGAGCCAGTCACCCCAAGTGGTCCAGCCGTCGTCGATAATAATGTGGGTAAATGGTAGGCGATGTTTTTTGATTATTTTGAGAGTCTCAGAGATTTTTTTGTGATTAATATTCCAGCCATAGGCATACCAAGAGCACCAGTAGCGGATAGCGGGGTGGGGGGTAGAGGGATTTAGCTTGGGTATTTTGTAGGAGCGGGCGTTGATCGGTGCATAGTCCCAACGGGGGAAACCATGCCACTTGGGGAAGGGTGGACTCCAAGATTGCCAGCCGAGTGACGGTTTTTGCATATTGTTTGTTAGTATAATCTAGTTATGACAATAAAAAGAAGAGTGTACGACAGATTGGCGACAGTGATGGATCCGGAACTGCACATCGATATTGTGAGCTTGGGACTGATATACGATGTAGCGGTGTCAAAGCGGCGTATTAAAGTTACCATGACATTGACTACGCCTGGATGCCCGTTGGCACCAGAGATAGACAGACTTGTGAGAGAAGCAATACAGCCACTAGGTGAGTACGAAATCGTCCTAGAGCTAGTGTGGGAGCCAGCATGGAGTAAAGAGCGAATGAGCGAAGAAGCAAAATTACAACTTAACATGATTTAAGATTTATGAATCAAGATTTAAGAATAAAGGTGGTTGTTGGGAGTAAGAATCCGGTTAAAGTGATGGCTGTTGAGGAAGCTTTCAAAAAATACTGGCCAGAATGTGAGGTGCGAGGAGTAG
>CAZBML010000037.1:0-7621 GCA_964493295.1 uncultured Pseudomonadales bacterium
CTTAAAGTTCTTGATATCCACTACAACTATTCCAAAACCGCCACCATCCGATCGATTTACCCTAGCAACCCGCTGAAGAATCTCTTCTCGAGCTCCCCTCTCATTCAAAAAACCCGTCAATGAATCAAATGACTGCAAATACTCAAATTGTGCACTAATCTCCCCTTGCTTGATGTAGTTTTCTGCTTCCCTGGACGGAACATGACTAACACGAGGAATTTTGTGTCCTCTTTCGGCTGAAAAGTCATACGCACTTTCTAAACTATCTAATACTTGATTCTGGGAAACAGACATGCTCTGCAACTTAGACTTTTCACCAGTTATTCTTTTGATCTCGTCTATGCCACTATTAAAAGCATGGGCTACATCCCAGTCTCGACTATAATTCTTCTGATTTGAAACATCCCCCATACCTTAACTATATAACGTTCTTGATGATCTCTGCCACTTCCCGCGAGCTATTCGTCTGCATCAGTTTAGTCCTCAGCTCCACCGCCCCAGGGAATCCCTTACAATACCATGCCAAATGCTTCCGCATAGGCATAAAGTTGCCCTCCCCAAAGATTTTTTCATAAACTTGAGCATGTTCTACCATCCAAGCGTTTCGCTGTTCAATACTCGGATTGTCGTTCCCGATAAATATCTCAGGGTTTCCTTCTGCACACCGCCCAATAAGCCCACCATCGACTCTATATTGCCTAGCTTTGCCTTGTAGGTCACTCAGTGAAGCTATATCACCATTCCCCAGGATGTGACCACCATGTTTGTGAACAATCTCTGCCGCCCTCCCGATTGCTTCCCAGTCGGCACTCCCTTGGTAAAGCTGTTTTAGGGTTCGCCCGTGCAGACTGATATTGGCAGGCTTTACTTCCATGAGTGTTTCCATCCACTCCTCAACGACAATACTATTGACCCCAATCCTCGTTTTCACCGATACCGGCAAAACTCCTTTGGGCCCCTCACTCGCCGCATGAGATTTGACCCAGTCTCTCGTCATAGGACTAATATCCAGATCATATACCGTCACCCTACCTTCGCTAAAGTCGATCATAGCCTGTTTTGATTGACGCACAATTTCCTGAGCTATCTCTGGGAATCGGATGAGGCCTGCTCCACTCCCCTGCTCTTCCACTTTGTGGGCTGGACAACCCATATTGATATCCATTCCATCAAACCCAAGTGTAGCTATCATCACAGCGGCCTGGTAAAACAACTCTGGGGTATGACCAAAAACCTGAGCTACCTCATACGGTTTACTCTCTAGTGGTCCTACATCACTGGCTTTAATAAATGCCCGCATCACTCGATCGACCGATTTTTCCTCTTTGGCATGTTTGAGTGCATCCACACTGACAAACTCGGTAAATAAGAGATCAACTCCAATTTTAGGATTTATACTTGGTCTTCCATATTTTGCCGTCATATACCGCATCGCGGCGTCTGTCACCCCGTCCATCGGGGACAAGCCAAGCACGGGTTTCCCAGTAGCATACAAATCACCCCAAAAATTCATAGCTTCATTTTACACTACGCCTGTCGCTCTATGAGTGCATCAAACTATAAATTTCTAAGCAAATTTAGCAACCTCTACTACGAAATGTACAGACCATAATAATAAGCATTGACAAGCGATTTTCCAGGGGTGTACATTGGTATCATGACCTCTCAAAAGACGCCATTTTTGATGGCCGTTGTTGTTGCGATCTTTGGCCTATTTTGGGCACAAATTACCGCGCCTACTCAGCTCAAACCCTTGACCAACCACCTCCTCGACTACCCCCACGCATTCCCTGCTCTCGTCTTTGAACGGGGCATTTATCGCGCCAATGTCTCTCACTCCCACCCCGTAGCCACCATGCCCACCAAACTCAAGGCCTGGCTCAATTCCTACCTCCCCAAACCACTCGAAATTATGTGTACGACAAACGATGACAGAGGTTTTTGTGGTGGAGTCAATGAACGCCAGGCTAGATACGGCGGATATGCAGGAGGCGGGACTGGAGCCAACAGTAACGCCTTTATTGGTAGCGACGCCGAAAAAGCCGGGCAATTAGCGGCAATTATTGCGTCCAACAAAGGCGCTAGCATCGAAGTCATCAAAAATGCTATCAAAGCCGCAGGCCTCGAAGTGCCAGCAGTTATCCCAATCAAAACTCCAGCAACTACTGCTACGGCAACCACTACTACCCCTACCCAATCTGCCGCCTACATTGCTCAGTACGGAACCGAAGTTGGGCGTTACGGTTACGTCTACGCCGACGGTTCAATTGCTGGTACTACTAAAACAGCTGATGGTAGTCTCAGAGTCCTAGCACTCGGTGATACTCAGTCAGCCGCCGCGCGCAATAGCCAGGTAGTAGCGAGCCAAGTGTCTGCCATGAGCGATCAAGAGATCCTCAAGTCTACTGGCTCCAGTTGTACGACCAACTGTCAAGATGCTGTCTCGGCCGCCGTCACCACCATCCTCGCCAATTCTGCTGTTTTTGATACCGCAGTTAAAGCAGAAATTATCGCCAACCAACAACAAAACTCTCAAGCACAGGAGGTATATCAAGCCAAAATTCAAGCTTTTTTGAGCCCTACTACCGACCTTAAAGCCCTGGCCGGTTGCGACCCAGCACACCCTGGCGAATGTCGCGATTTGACCGCCGAGTCTTACCTGAGAGGACTGGTGACTGATTCAGCCACCCTCCACGAACTCTTGAGCACGCGAGATACCAATATCGCCAATTACAAAAAAGATCTCGAGCTAGTTGCAAGATATGTAGATGCGAGCATTTCAGATAAACAACTTGTGGCTGATATCTGTCACAACGACTTTCAATGTATTTCAAGAATGAACCGAGACACCTATCTCGCCAATAATCTGATCAACAAAAGTTTGATGACTCAGGCCAAACAACAACTAGCACAAAACCAATTGGTCACAAAATATCTAGGTACCAGTAGTTCTCAGCTTGCGCAAGAATATTGCAAAGGTGTCAGTTCTGATCGATGTAAATACTTACTCGCTGGAGGATTACTTAGAGATATTGGTATTAGTACGGAAAAAGTTTTAGAGCTCAACCGACAAAAACAGGCCAACTATGCGATTAACATGTATGAGTTGGGTCAAACAGGAAATAGTACTATACCCACCATTAACACCCAAGACATTTACCAAACAGAGTATCTAGCCTGCATGACGAATACTCAGGGTCGAGGAGATTGCGAAGCCATCGCAAACCAGCAAACCCAGAAAAAACTTAGTCAGGCGGCTCCCGTTAACTATCAAACAGAGTATGACCTTGCCTTTAAAACATGTCGTAATTCTCCAGCTAACTCAATTGACCAATGTCAACAATACGCAAAGAAAACTGCCACAAAACTTGCTAGCAACTCTCAAACTGGTGCCACCTATGTACCACAGCTAGAAGAGCTCTACCTCGCATCTACCTGCAAAGTTCTGGGTGGGACCAACTGCAGTAATCTAGATGAACCTTTCACCAGTCTCAGCGCCTACACAAACAACCCCGCACTCACGTTGATCAATATTCAAAATCAAAAAAATAAGATTTACCAAAATAGTATGTCAAAGGAGAGGATCGCTTTCACCCTGCAAAATATGGACCCTGCCAATTACGACCGACTTGCTGGAGACCCCAACACCGACTGGGTAGCCCAAGAGACGGCATTAAATGAACTACGCCAAGACTTCGGCACCAATATTGTCTTGGGTTGGAACAACTTTACGGCCGGCCGCTTCAAACGCGGCAATGACCTATTACTAGAGTCAGCAAATGGAAACGGCATGACCCGGACAATGCTCTCGTTAGGCCTTTCCAACACCACATTTGGTTTAATTTCCGCCGATACTTTTGGATCCTATCTGGGACTAGAAAATCATATTGATAAATGGGGCGTGATCAGCGGTGGAGTTATTCAGGGTGGCGACGCGGCATCTGTCGTAGCTACTGCAGTTGCCCTCCCCCTCGCCCCTACAACGGTAGCATTCCTCGGTACTGGTATCGGAGTTGCAAGCTCTGCTCAAATGATTGGCACCGCCACCGACGCTTGCACCCAAGCTCCCGGGAGCGAGGCCTGTCATACCGCAATCGCGATTGCTACTATCTCGGTCGCAGGCACTGGTTTAGGAGTTATTGGACAAACTGCCCAGTTAACAGGTATAGGCGCCAAAGCCTTTACTACTGCCAATATCGGAGTTGAGACGTTGGGTGCGATAACCTTTGGGAAAATGGCCTACGAAGCCTGCGGAGAAGGCTCAACAAGCCTGGATTGTTATTCAGGGATTGCCATGGCCGCGGCCTCCTTTGGCAAGCTAGCATCCACCAACCTTGGCCTCGTCGCCAAGCTGGCACAAATCGAGGGGAAGCTAGGAACCATCGCAAATACTGGCGCCTCCGCCCTCCAACTCACCCACTCTGCCTCCTCCGCCCTCTTCCTCGCGAGTGCCTGTTCCAAAGTATTTGAGGGTCCTGCCAATATCGACACCATGTCCATGTGTGCCATGGGTATATCTGGCGCAGTCCAAGATCCGCTCGTTGCCAAACTTACCGCTCCCAAAACTACTACATCCCCTACCCTCACCGAAATCAAATCACCCGAGCAAATCAGACTCGAACAAGCTAAGGTTAAAGTTAATGTCGCCAGGCTCACACTCGAAAACAACAAGGAAGCGGTCACTCCACAGATGCGAGAAAATCTAAATAAAGCAGAGATTGAATATGCTCTCGCTCAAGAATTGGCAGACACAGCACCTAAACCTGCAGAAATTGCCGAAAGCCCAGTCAAACCTCAGGCCCCACCAGCCAACGAAAAATCTTCTGGCATCTTCACTCGCCTTCGAGAAGTATTTAGTAAACCCGTAGAAAATCCTACACTCACTACTGCTCAACAAGAACTCGCACTCCGCGAAGCCGAACTTATTACAGCTAGAGAACGTGTTACTGGACTAGAAAACAATCTCGAAAAAGTTAATAGCTCTGTTCGCCGTCAAATGGAAGAGTCTCTTGCTTCCGCTCGCGAAGACTTAGCGTCCGCGACAGTCAAACACGCAGAACTAGCACAGCAAATCGCCGCCCTCACCCCTCCACCACCACCTCCCCTCCTCACTCGCCTACGTGAAGCCCTCTTTAGCAAAAAGGCAACTGCCCCCACCGGAGTTGAGCTTATCTTAGATCCCCTCTTCAAAACCTCTACCGAAAAAACAACCTTCGAAGAGAATCTCTCTCGTATCAGCAGAGAAAAAGCCAATCAAGAAAGATCTATTCTGTCTGAAGAATCTAGTACCAGAATTGCCCAGGATCCCGCTCAAGCGAAAAATGAAGCCAACAAAACTCTCGCTGAACTCGCCAGCAACGGTCAAAAGGCCGAAATCGAAAAATTGGCACTCGCCCACGAAAAATTAGCCAACTCCAGAGAATTATCAAGATTAGAAACCATCGCCAAATCAAATCGTTCCGCTGAGCAGAAGGCCAGGATCAAAGAACTCCAAGCCATTCCCGAGCTTAGTAATCGAAATAAATTAGTCGACGAGTATAACCTCGCTCTCGACGAGTTACGTGCTACTGTTTTGGCCGATAAACAAAACGGACTCAAACGCATGAACGAAGTCCAAGAAGCACTACAAAAACTTGATATTCTCACCGAAATTAGGACTTTAGAGCAAAAAATTGCTGTGGAAAAAGCCAAAGGCTCATCAGCGGATCAACAATATTTGACCAGTCTAGAAAAAAATATTCTTGATCTCTCTGCCAAGAAAGAAATTGTGATCCCAGCTGAGCTAGGTCTTACCTCCGAAGTACAGCAAAAAGTTACTGATATTATTAGAGATACCGAGCATCGTCTAGCCATCTTCGAGGATGGGTCACGTTCCTCTCGCGCCAATCAGATCGATACTTTCCAAAAACTACTCAGTGGCAAATTTACTGCAGTTGAGCTAACTACAGCTGGTGGTAAAACTATGGTTGGGGCCATGACTCTCAAAGCCCGACTTGAAATTTTTGGCAACGAAACTGGTGTATACCTCACCAAGGAAGGTCAGCAGAGTTCGATCCGCACTCAGCTAGATAAGATGACGGCGGTAGGAGACAGTGTGATCATCCTTGATGTTAACAGGCTTGGAGAACCTGGATATGTCGAGTGGTTGCTAAAGTCAAAATATATTGTCACTGGCCCAAACGACGTCAATTTCCTCCAAAACAATACTCTCGACCGTACTCACCCAAGCTACGAACCGTCCGTAGCTATCCTCGAAAAAATGACCAAAAATGTTGGTACATATTACGATGAAGCCCAGCTTACACTCGATCCAAACGTCGCAGGTGTCAACCAAAAAGGCAACAAAAAAGTGGCTGAAGCCAGTAAGGAACTGGCCGCCAAAGAGGTAGCAGAAATCCTCACCAAAGAAGCTATTCTTGTAAATGGTGATGCCTACGCACATCAAAACTGGGAAGGTGGCAAGTCCGCTCTGGCTGATCGACTCCTCTCCCCAGACGGCGTAGCTCTAGAGACCGCTAGATTTAGCTCAGAAGCCGAAGCCAAAATTACTAATTCACTCAGAGAGAAAAATCCTCATGGTGGTGATTTCTTCGACACAATATCCAAAAATCGCTTCAAAAATGTTGAAGAGCTCAAGAAAATAACAGGGATAGAAGATGCACCCGCCATCGAACATGTGCTCGACCAGATTAGCATGATCGACACTTATGCCAAGAGTCTAGATACAGGCTATGAACGTGCAGTTGACTCAACTCTAAAAAATCAAGCCAAACCTGGAGAGACGCGCTACGAAAGCGAGGTTTCCATCCCCAAAAACGGAGCTCTTAGCGAAGGCCAAACTTTCTCCGGTGACATGTATCTAACCATGGAATATGTGGGGGCTATCAGAAATGGCCAGACACCAAATACCGTAGGACTTAGCACCACTAGCACCAAAGCCATCAAATCCACCATCATGGATTACGTCAAGCTGGTCTCGGCCGACGCCAGGAATGGTCAAAGTGCAGTCACCGGTACCTTGGGTGGCATGAGGGGTGCGGCCGAGACCGTTCTCGGTATGCGGATCCACGCTAGCTCCGATGCGACTACCAAGATCGTGGGTACTGCCGAATCTCTCGATGGAGCTCTCATCAAACAGGAGAATACCCATGCCGTCTCTACAACCAAAGAAGGACTCCAACTTGTTGAGGATATGTTTGGCAGTCATAAAGTCAAAGGTAGTGTCAAAATCGCCCATGCTCTCGAAAATATGTCTAGCACAGAGTTTGTCCAGGCTATCGAACGTGGTCGAAAAACTGCAGGGGAGCCAAAGAAAACATATTTTGCAGAGGAGAAAGGTAGTGTTTACTTTGAAATTACTCTCGATGCAAACGGTAAAGTTGTACGAAAAACAGAGACTACTCAGCAAGCTATCCAGGAACGCTTCCAAAACGGTGAACCAGATCTCATCCTCATCATCGACAAAGGTGGCTCGACTGGCGACAGTATCAAAACCCCGCAAAACGTCCAATTTATTCCCATCTTTGTCGAAGGTCAACCAACCTACTCAGTCGCCCAAGAAGGTGCGCGCGGCAATCGTGGCAATGCCCTCGACATGGAGACATTTGGCATCGTCATCGGT
>CAZBML010000038.1:0-7612 GCA_964493295.1 uncultured Pseudomonadales bacterium
CATAGCGCTATTCTATCCTTTTTTGCGGACCTGTCCGCAGAAAGTGACCAATTGCCAAAATAGCGGAATTGCTGGCTGTGGCAAATCGCTGTCACCTTGGCGGAGGAGGCGGGACTCGAACCCGCGAGTGCTTACGCACGCACGCTTTCCAAGCGTGTACTGTAGCCGCTGAGTCACTCCTCCTCAGTATTTGGTATTATACGTTGTATATGCCTATCTGGAAACTACCGCCCATCATTAAAGTCTACGAAGCTCTCGGGTGCATCGCCGACGGTCGTATCCACATCGAGGACGACGGTGCCAAAGTCTACTCTAGTAGCGGCAATAAGTACTACACAATCACCCACTACCCAGAGTCCGGTGCCATCATGTGCAACGACAATGGTATCTACTGGGCTGGTTATCTCGGCTACCCTGCGATCGCCTATCTTCTCCAGGTAGGTATCATCCCCTACCAACTAGAATCCGCCAATCTCCTCAAGGACATTAAATGGAAAGATATTAATCAAAGTTTCAAAAATGATTTTGCCAAAACCGAGCAATATTGCCAAGATCTGGTACTGGAACGGGATGGCGACCTAAATGCGCTACTTGCCGACATCAATCAGATCTATGCCCATCTCACCTCTCACCCCTACTCGCTTTTGGGCAAGAAACTCAAACCCCCATCTGGCTATTGATGATAAAATACCTGTGCTACAGCCGTGAGCGTAGTCGAACGGGAGAATGGGCAGGACGGTAATGCGCTAGTTTCGAAAACTAGTGGGAGTAATCCCTAACAGGTTCGACCCCTGTATTCTCCGCACATCGAGTGCGACAGCACCCGAGAAGTGTATCCAGATGCGAAGCAATCTGGGATACCGCACATCACCTTCGCAGTGTATCCAGATGCGAAGCAATCTGGGATACCGCACATCAGTATAAAGTTTACTTAATTTTTACCGGTACCACCTCAGCCGTAACATGAAACTTTTTGCCTAGTCCAAACTGCTCGTCCTCATTCAGAGCCAACCTATACATAAAGGTAAAGATCGCATCTCGTAATTTCTGTATCCTCCCAACTGCACCAGAAGTAACTCGTTGCTCAATGATATGAAATACCCATTTATCAAAATCTTTGTTAACCGCTTGAGGATATAGGTTCACCAGTTTTTGTAAATACTTCTCGATCATTGGCTCTTCCATAAACCCAAAGTTCAAACATACTGACAGCAAGGTGCCACTTTTGGGTTCAATATCTATAGGTACTACAGTCAGTCTTTCATCTTTGCTAATGTATGGCTCGTGATGGATTTTCACCGTTAAAAATATCAAATGTTCAGGTAACAATCCATATTTATCCAGATAAAGCTTATTTAAATGGGGAACATTATCTGTTTTTTTTCTGCAAAAAGACTTCGCTCATTATCACTACCGTATTAGGTGCAAAGTTTCTCGATTTGTCGCGTATTTTGAGTAATTCACCAATCGTCATCATACTATCGATAAGTAGTTGCTTCTCAACTTTCCTGACATCTTTTTTCCAGATATACATGATCGCAAGCAACCCAATCCCGATGGAAAATGGAACATATCCCCCTTCCATAAATTTGAGTGAGTTTGCTATCAAAAATGACGCATCGATCGCCGCAAATGGCACAAACACTAGGAGCATCTGCCACACTCTCCATCTCCACTCATAATAAGCTAGATAAGCCACCGAAATCGTCGTAACCAGCATAACTCCAGACACAGCCAGGCCGTATGCGGATGCCAGGTTGGTACTATTTTGGAACACTAACACTAGCAACACACATCCCACGTACAATGCGTAATTTACCAGTCGAATGTAAATCTGCCCCTCATGAGCATCGTGTGTATGGGTAGTAGGTAGGTACGGCAATAGATATAGAGAATATGCTTGGGCTGTAAGTGAATATGCACCCGTGATTAAAGCTTGGGAGGCAATAATAGTTGCGGCTGTTGCTAAAGCAATTAGTGGGTAAAGCCCCCAGCTAGGAGCCATGCTATAAAAGATACTTCCTTCCTTAACTACTTGACCCGACAATAAATACGCACCTTGACCCAAATAATTCAAGGTCAACATCGGGTAAGCCATAGCGAGCCACCCCAATCTAATTGGCCCTACCCCAAAGTGACCCAGGTCTGCATACATCGCCTCCCCTCCTGTCACCACTAGCATCACAAATCCCAAGATAATCAATAGCTCGTGGAATGGAACCGAGGTCACAAACCTATAAACCCAAATCGGGTTAAATGCTCCCAGAATCTCAGGACTTTGCCAAATTTGCCCAACACCCATAAGCCCTATTACCACAAACCATACCAGCATAATAGGTCCAAACACCGCCCCAATTTTACTGGTTCCATTTTTCTGGACCAAGAACAACGCCGTCAAAATACAGAGAGTTATCGGTACTACCCAGCTAATCATGGCTGGCATAGCTACCCCGATCCCCTCCACCGCCGAAATTACGCTAATTGCAGGGGTAATAATGCCGTCCCCAAACAATAATCCAGCTGCCAATACCAAAAGTCCTAGCACCACTTTCCTAAATCTAGTTTTGATATGGCGGAGCAAGGCATATAAAGCAAACACTCCACCCTCTTTTTCATGATCAGCCCGAAGTACTAAAAGCACATATTTCACAGTCACTATCAAAGTTAACGCCCAAAATATCGTACTCGTCACTCCCATAACACTTTCCAGACCAATGTGCATCGACTCTTTACCAAAAAAAATCTCTTTCATTGCATACAGTGGTGATGTCCCAATATCGCCAAATACAACCCCGAGAGCTCCAATCCCCAGAGCCAAAAGTCCTCCATGGCTCGCTGACTGATCACTTTTTTGCATAGTCATACAAAAAAGTTATTCTACTCATCCATTACATATCTACAAGATATCAAACTAGATCAATTTTGATGATCCCGGTTTTTGTGCCACATGGGCAAAATATCCAAACAAACCCCGCTCTACCCCGTCAATCCACGCTTCCATCGCTTTGGCATTATCCCTCGCCATCCGGACGCTCGGCAGATTGATCGACCCAATTATTTTCTCGGCTATTTTCCACCACTTAACCAATCGTCGCATTCGTTCAATCGACATTTGAGTTTCCCATGTTTTCTCTTCAACTTCTATATTGATAAACCCTTTTTGCTTCATCGCACTCGTCATCTCATCTACCAAACCCAAGTCGGCCAGTCTCCACCCCCGACAAAAATTGGTCATGATTTGATTTTCAATTGTCCCCTCTACTTCTCGTTTTCGGTACCCGTCCGTGATTACAAGCATCCCTCCAGGTTTTAATACTCGCCATGCTTCACGTACAAAAGCTCTTTTTGACGTGGCATAACACACGCTTTCTATCCCAAACACCACCTCAAAGCTAGCTGAGGGCAAGCCAGTATCTAGATAATCTGCTATCAAAAATCTCGTCTGACCCACTAATCCCATCTCCTTGGCATTCCTTTTTGCTTCCGCAATCTGCTCTGGAACAATTGAAACACCCGTGCAATGCGCCCCTGTCTGTTTTGCCAGGTATAGCGACGCTCCCCCTACCCCGCACCCCGCGTCCAAGACTTTCATTCCTGGATCAATCTTTCCTTTTGTTTCCACATACCGGTACTGATTTATCAGAGCTTCATTATGATTTTTCGTATGTTCATCCGCAAACCCAAAGTGCAAACCAAGAGATTTCCCCCGATACCATACATATTTGTACAGCCAGCTACTTTCCCGGTAATACTCACCTATTTCACGATAATAATTACGCTTACTTTTCACCAATTTATCTTAGCACTCAATCTTTGCTACAATGTAGTTATGGCTACGCAAAAACCAATTTACCAGTCTGAAACAGGCGAAATTCCCGAAAACGTCAAGGTTGAAAAAATAATTCTCGAGTGGACCGCACCTTCCCGTCCTTACAAAATCCGCTCCCGCGAGTTCTATACCACCATACTCTCGATAGCCTTTTTGCTCGGCGTTATTCTCCTTTTACTCAAAGAGTTCCTCCTAATCGGGGTCATCATGGCCTTTGCTTTTCTCTCTTATGTCCTGGCAACCTACAAACCCGAGGACGCCAAACACCAAATCACCACCAGTGGCATTCGGACAGATAATAAGCTCTACGAATGGTCAGGCCTCACCAATTTTTGGCTCAAAAAACAATGGGATCAAGAAGTGGTCATCTGTAAAACAGTGACAGCCCTGCCAGGAGTTATCCTCCTAGTACTAAACCCTGCCCAGCGCGAAAAAATCATCAAAGAAATCGGCGACAAAATCCCCCTAGTCAAACCCACCGATTCATTTGTGGACAAAGCCAGCAAGTGGCTCGGCAACAAAATCCCCCTTGAAACTACTTAGATTAGCTAACTATTTTCTTTTTATTTGACTTTAATTTTTGAACTTAGTATATTGGATTTAATTAGTACAGTTATATCCATATATGTATTCAGAATCTCATCATAAGCAAGCACATATTCTCAGAGAGCAAGGCAAGTCACTCAAAGAAATTGCAGAATCCTTGGGTATAGCCAAAAGTAGTGCATCCTATTGGCTCACTGGACATACCAATAAGGGCACGTTTGGCACAATGACTAGACAAGAGTGGCTGGCTAAAATGCGAGAAAAATCGTTGATTGTGCGCCGTCAAAGATCCCAATACAGACAAACCAAAAGAGACGAAGCGGCAGTTGAAGAAGTAAAATCTTTCGAGCCCACACTAGAAGCCAAAAAAGCGTTACTTTCCGTACTTTACTGGGCTGAGGGAGCTAAAAGTGGTTCCAAGTTGGTCAACTTTGCAAACACAGACCCCCTTCTCGTAAAGCTATTCATTCGATTATTTAGAGAGTGCTACAAATTGGATGAAACAAAATTTCGTCTAAGATTACACCTGCACAAATATCATAATGAGGATGATGCAAAAAAATTTTGGTCTACCCTAACCCAGATTCCAACGGATAAAATCGGGAAAATTTACTGGAAAAAAGAACCAAACTCTGGCAAGAGATATAGGCAAAATTTTAAAGGAATCTGTTTCTTGAGGTATAATAGCGTTGAACTCCAAAGACAAATAATTGCTCACTATGGAGCACTTGGAGAAAAGTTAACAAAATAATAGTTGCGCTCGTAGCATAATTGGATAGTGCACCAGGTTGCGAACCTGGCGGTTGGAAGTTCAAGTCTTCCCGGGCGCACACATTATCAAGCCTGGGCTCTTGTAGTCTAACTGGATAGGACATGGCCCTCCGAAGGCTGTAATCTGAGTTCGAATCTCAGCAGGAGCACTCAAATACCCAGTGCTTTCGCCGCTTCACTAAAAACTTCCTTCTCGCTCTCAAACGCCAGCAATTTTATCCCCTCTTCGTAACTCACCCACTTTCTCTCCTCCATCTCCCATCCTTCCTTCCCCAAATCATGCTCTGTTTCCATCAAATAAAAAATAACTTGTTTATGTACTCTCGTTTTTGCGCCTCCCGCTTCCTGATAATTTTTCACCCTTCTGGTTGTCTCTCCCGACAAATCTAGATCAGCAAAATAGTAGTATTCAATAATTTTGATTGGTGCAACCTCTACAATGTTCGCTTTCACCCCTACCTCTTCCTCGACCTCCCGCACTGCCGCTTCCATCTGACTCTCTCCCTTTTCAACTAGTCCCTTGGGCAAAACCCACTTGTGGTAACCACTATGTTTCCCAATCAAAAATTCTATCCGACTCTCTGATTCTCCGATTTTCTGGTTTTCTGAGTTTTCCGATTGTCCGATTCGTCGAAAAACCACCCCCCCAGCTGATACCTCTTCTATTGTTGTTTGTTTCATAAATTCCCCTTTACAGGCGGCCTGCCGCTCCGAAGCCTGCAGGGCGAAGGGCGGAGAGTACAGGGGTCGAACCTGTTAGTCCTTACGGACATCAGTTTTCAAGACGGACGCATTACCGACCTGCCCACTCTCCATTTGTGGTTTTCAAAGTTATTCTACCAGAAGAACCCACCATTTTTCCCAGTTTTTTAGCTTTTTTTCCTCACTTTTCTCAAATTCTGGCTTCGCCCCTCCCACTCGCTGGTTATCAGGCAAAATAACCACCTGCTCTCCTGGCTTCGCACGCTGCAGCTCTTCCCTCGCTACTTTTTCGATATAGTACTCGCTTTGTACATACTCGGCATCTTCTTTCAGCTTTTTATTCTCGTCCTCGAGTTGTTCTTTTTTGTTTTGCAATATCTCAACCCTTTCTCTAGACTTATATGACACCTGAATACCCCGGATTAAAGATCCTATTAACACAATCTGAAATATCAAGATCGCGTAGATCAGAACTTTGTTCTTCTTACCCACATTTTCTCTTGTTGCATTATGACCCATAATATAGTATTATTACCGTTATGCGTAATCTCAAAGATCAGTTTATCAAA
This sequence comes from uncultured Pseudomonadales bacterium, assembly GCA_964493295.1. Classification (GTDB taxonomy): domain Bacteria; phylum Patescibacteriota; class Microgenomatia; order UBA1400; family UBA12108; genus CAJAUT01. Next base: position 6,418 of record CAZBML010000038.1, read on the forward strand.
TATTTACAAAAAGAAGGCAGGGCTAGTGCTACCATCCTCGCCTATGCCAAAGATCTCGATCAATTAATCGATTTCCTCGCAGACCGCGGTATTACCGATATTAAAGATATAGTCTCAGATAACCTCGAGGAGTTTAAGCAATTTCTCAAAGATAACAAATATACCCTCAAAAGTATTAGCCGCAAACTAAACAGTATCAAGTCATTTTTTAAATATTTAATTGGCGAAGGTGTAGTCACTGCCAGCCCTGCTGGAGGTGTGAGTCACCCTAAATACGAAATAACACCCCCCCGCAGCCTCTCCCCCCTCGATTACCCCGCCCTAAGACACGCCGTTAAGGACGACGTCCGCATGTACCGCATTGTCGAACTCCTGCTCCAAACAGGGCTCCGTATTGGTGAACTCGCCGCTATCCAACTCCAAGATATTAGTATCGAAAAGAATAATATTAAGATTAGAGCCTACGAGAGCCATGAAGCTCGCAAAGTCCCGCTCAATGCAACAGCAGTAAATGCCATCGAAAAATATGTGGCTAGCCGTCCCAAGACCAAAAATACCACCCTTTTCGTCACCAAAACTGGTAACCCATTCTTAATCAGAAATATCAGAACCGCCGTTAACCGCTACTTCCGCATTGCCGGGATCGAAAATGCCAAAGTTAATGATCTAAGACACACTTTTCTTGTTGAACAACTAAAGGCCGGGGTCCCCATCGTGGAGCTATCTCACCTGGTGGGCCACAAGAGGCTCTCTACCACCGAGAAGTATCTCGAATTCATTGGTGGTGCCCAAACCGAACCTAAAAAAATCAAAATCGCCGAGCTCTAATCTAATCCGCCTTCACCCGTCTCATCTCTCTCACTAGCTTCACATTCTGCGCCACCACCTCACTCTTTTTGGTATCCAAGACAACGTACCGATCCCCTGGTCGTTCACGCTGATTAAACTCTTCCCAGAATACCTGATCCCCTACTTCCATCAGCACTGGATCAACTAAGATCTTTTTACTCTTCATCTTCCCCTTATCTTAACATATCTTTACACTGAGACAGTCTTTGAGTGGGCCGGGAAGGGCTCGAACCTTCAAACCTAACGTGTATAAGACGTTTGCTCTACCATTAAGCTACCGGCCCAACAAAAGATATTCTACCACCTCAAGATGCAAAATCAGAAATTACTTTTATACCCATCATTA
>CAZBML010000039.1:0-1167 GCA_964493295.1 uncultured Pseudomonadales bacterium
CACTGGCATCGTCAATTCAATACGTTCGTAAGTGGTGAAGCGTTTATCGCAGCTGGCACAGCGACGGCGGCGGCGTATGGTGTCGCCTTCCTCTGAAATTCGAGTGTCGATGACTTGCGTATCGTCGTGGTGGCAGTAAGGGCATTGCATAGGTGGTCTCTCCTGGCTCTCGCCTAGAAACTAAAACCCTACATATAGTAGGGCCTATCTACCGTAACCCCTGCACGTAGTGCTCGTCAACTAGCAACGAATATATCAAATTGGGGCAATATTTATGTCCCGCCTGCAAGTCGATGTTCGCAGGTTGTACAGCAATCACACCCACCATCTTCTTTGTGCCACACCTTTTTACGATCTTTGTCGCATGCTCTACAATGTCCAGGCTTATACGTAGCGCCTATATCTATATATCTTCCCTCTGGCTCTTCATCATTTGTCGTATCAACCTCTGAAAGAGGATTTTTGTATTGAGCCTCCTCAGCCAGTAGATTACCCACACTCAGTTGTACTATCGATATTCCACCAAAATCAGACATCTTCATCCCAAGCCCTTGGCCATACAAACTCCCCGACCCTCCGCAACCAGTCGCTCGGGCTGCTTGAGCAACGGGATTATTATAAAATGCTTGTGTAACCTGCTGATAATGGTGGAATAACTGATCCAAATTACCAAATCTAATGTCTAATTCTTGAGAAAGACGTTGTACCTCCTCGTATGACCCCAGCTCAAAAATTTTGTGTCGCAAAGCGAGCGCCAGCTGAACATTTTTTTCTATCTCATCTTCAATACGCTTTGCGCTCCAGCCCAAATATTCACCCCCTGCCTCAAGCGCCAAAGTGTCCGACACGGCTGCAACCAGTGCCTCTTGGTATTCTAGGGGTCTTCGGTCTTTGACTGCAAAGAAAATCCTCATCGAAAAATCGGTAACCAACTTCGCTCGTCGTTCTTTTGCAGAAGTGTCGTTTTCAAGCGCCAGCTGATCTGCCGCAACCCTCTCTATCTCATCCCAGCTAGGGTATCCCAGTTTTTCTGCAATATTATCCAATCCGTAAGTAAGTGAATTTAGGAGCACGGGAAAAGCGATCAGCGCATTGGCACTCAGAATGTCTTCGTCCAGAACCTGATTAAGAATTTCTTGCGTTTTGTGTATATCGGCCAAGTCCTTG
>CAZBML010000039.1:1177-7528 GCA_964493295.1 uncultured Pseudomonadales bacterium
AACGAATAAACGCGGTATTTCCAACCATTTTTCTCGGTAGATTGCTTAACCCACACAAAGGTCACGCTCTTCATTCTCCCCTCCTGATCAACGTAGAAATCTCCCGGATCGCTAGCGTTAATAATAATCGGCTGGGGCTCCTGATTATCACGGCTGGATTGAATAACCAGGGTTACGGCGTGTTTGGCTCCTTCGAGCTCTTTCGAAAACCGATCAACAGCTTTCTCATCTCCTTTCTCTCGCCAGTACTCAATCGACCTCTCCATCACGGCGATATAGTTGGGATCGAGTTCGCCATTGCTCCCCACCCACAAAGATTCAGCCCTCGGTTTCATTAATTTTTCACCAAAGAACGATGAAACATGATGTTCTACAACGTCAATCGACACATTCTCGGGGTCATAGAAAGCCAAGTCAAAATCGCTCTTAAACAACTCAGGGCCGTGGGGCAATAATCCTAATTCTAAAGTTCGACGACTCACAACCCAACTCCTTCATCCCCTCGCTCGGGGGACAATATAAAGGCAACTTGAGAGGAAGTTCCCGACTTTACGGTTGCGGCACAGCGCTAGAGTTACACTAGCTTCCTTGCACTCCCAAGTTTTCACTTGTTAACAAACCCCATCCTAGAGCTTTCTTCCATTCTTATCAACTAGATAACATCATCTAAAAACCCATCACTCTATACACAACTCTTCTACACGTGAGCGCGCTGACTGTACCTGGCGATAAACATCTATCACAACTTCGTGCACTCGCCCTTCAGTGGCTACAAGATAACCCTCTACCCATTCCTCGTATACCGGATCACCTACCAGCTCGCATCTACCTCTTTCATTTTGAATCAGCTCACGAAGTTCGACAAAATGGCTCCGCAGATAGTGGAGTCCTTTAATGATCGTATATACCCCTCTCTCCACATTCCCAGTCTGGACTAGCTTGATCCCACAAACCACTCTTTCATTGCCGAGTTCTTCAGACAGCATAATTCTCTTCTCACCCTTTAAAAACATATAGCCAGGGACATGCTTGACCACTTCCCACAAATTGCAGTTTGTTTGATCACCACGAGCCCTGATCTGATTTGCCAAATCATCCCTTTTGATTGATTGGCTAAAGTCACCCCCGACCAATCCTATTTTCCCCATCACGCCAGAAAGAGAAGCCATATAAAGCGAAATACCCCCAACCAATATCCCGATCGTCAATAGCGTCAACACCATCAAATAATTTATTTTCATCTCACCCTATTCTAGAGTTCTCTATCCCAAATAATCAACAATAAATTTCGCATAGACTTCTGTGATTTTCTCTAGTGAACTCAAATCTACCCACTCTCCTCGTCCATGTTCACCCCCGCCATCTGGCCCAAATCCCATAATGGTCGGAATATCGCGCTTTATCAACATCCATCCATCAGTTGCAGGTCCAGACACCTTTGCTTCAGGCACATAACCCAAAACCGATTTCGCGGCTTTTTGTAAAGACAACACCACTGGATCATGTGGGTCTATCTCTACAGCTGGAACATACAACAAATCTTGTATTTCATATGGGATTCCTAGCTTTTGTAGTCTCTCTACCATCAAAATTTTCACTTGTGTTTCACTATTTCCTGGCAACAACCTCACATCACCATACGCTTCACATGTAGAGGGAACCACATTCATTGCCACCCCTCCAGCAATCTTTGTGGGGAATGTAAACATAGGCCTGCGACCCTCAAACATTTTCGATTGTTTATATGGTATCTCTAGCCCTTGCAGTGCTTCTATTATCTTCGCCATGTCGACGACTGCATTATGTCCTACCTCTCCCCGCTCCCAGGCAGAGACTCCTGTATGGACAGCCTCGCCTTTTGTGATGATCTTAAACCTATATCCTCCTCGCTGAGCAGTTCTCACATACTGACTACCATGCTCACCAATAAAACAAGTCTTTGGTACACACCCAGAATCTAGTAGATATTGTGTGCCATAAGGACTACAAGCTCCGCTTTCTTCATCGACTACAAAAGCAAGTGTTAGTTTTCCTTTCAGTTTTACCCCAGATTGGATCAAGGCTTTCACGGCAAAAATATACGCCGTCAAACTAGCCTTCATATCTAGACAACCTAAGCCATAAACTTTCCCATTTCTGATTGCTCCCGAAAACGGGGAAATCAAATCACGTCCCTCTGGTGGAATAGTATCCATATGCCCATTCAGCATGAGCCCCATCCGTCCTCTCTTTTCGCCCCACTCACAAATTACATTAGGTCTTTCTTTACTAGCTCCCAGATACCGGGGAGATAAGCCAAGACTCTTCAGTTTCTCAAAAATCAATGTTGGAACTTCACCTTCTACGCTTTCATGGAGTGGAGGTTCTTGGGGGGTGTAGGGGTTGGTACTCTTGCTTTTTACGAGCGCAGATAAGAATGCGGTCTCTTCTGGAAAAGACGCCTTTACTGCCCGGGCAATAGTAGTACTAACATTCGGCACTGGCACGTTGTCGGCAATTGTACACCTGTGGTTAGTTTTGGGCAATCGCCTCGATGACTTTTTCCAATGTTTCTTCTTTCCCTAGTTTAAACGTGTCAATAACCAAATCATACAGCTCACTACGCCAAAAATAGATCGGTGCCTCCTCGGGTAATGTTTTTGGTCCAACTACCCACTCTCTCCATTCTTTCCCGTACATTTTTACCCACTTTTCTAGGTTTTTCTGTTCACGAGTAAAAATATGCTCCTTGGCCTCAGTAATGGTAATATCGTCGCGGTTAGCTATTCGATCTACTCTCACTGCATCATCCGAACAGTACACCAAAACTTTAAATGTTCCCTTTATTTGCTGAGCCAAAAACCCAGACAACCATGATTCGTACACGCACCCGCTTTGACTACTCATCTGTTCTCGTACCGAGTAATCGACTTGGCGATCAAAATCATCAGGATAAACCGTCGCAGAATGGTGAACTGTCTCTTTTGGATCAAAATATCCTTTTTCGATTGCATACTTTCGCATGAAATCACCACCAGAATAATACTTAAAATCCAGGTGTTTTGCTAAATGCTTGCCTAGCGTGGTCGAGCCAGCCCCAGGTAAGCCCGATATAGAAATGTTTCGATATTTTGACTTGATCACGACCAAATCGTTCGACATAGATAAAAGCGAGTATAACACGCAATGCTCAGTCGGGTATAATCATCTTATGTCTACCCATACTTTCCTCAGCATCCTCAAGACCAAACTCAATAAAAAAGGTCTCTCGCCTGCGTATTCCAAAAAGACCATTTTGATAATTATGGTCTCAATTCTTGCGTTATTGTCAGCTTTATTCCTTTTCCTCAAAGATCTACCCTCACCCACCACTTTGAGTAAACCTAGTTCTTACCCGATCTCAACTAAAATACTCGATCGTCAAGGCAAACTTCTCTATGAAATCTACGACGACCAAAATCGCACTCCCATCAAACTCGATGATCTCCCTAAATACCTCTTAGAGGCTACAATCGCAATAGAAGACAAAAACTTTTATACCCATCATGGCTTTGATACTGGTGGGCTTTTGAGAGCTGCCTGGAAAACTATTACGGGTCAACGATTAGAGGGCGGGTCTACCATAACTCAACAATTAGTCAAAGTAGCTCTGCTTACACCCGAAAGAACCATTACTCGCAAAATCAAAGAAGCAATTTTAACGATTGCTACCGAAGTGCTCTACAGCAAAAATCAAATCCTAGAGATGTATCTCAATCATATTCCCTACGGGGGCACTGCTTATGGTATCGAGGCGGCTTCTCATCGCTTCTTCGACAAAAACTCCAAAGATCTATCGCTTGGTGAAGCCACACTCCTTGTAGGGCTCCCCCAAGCTCCCTCTCGCTACTCCCCTCTTGGTAACCCTGATGCCGCCAAATCCCGCCAAGCCTTAGTGTTAGGTCGTATGGTCGAAGACAAGTATTTGAGCAACGAGCAGGCCACTACCGCCAAAAACGAAGAGCTCCACTTTGCCGACTCTACCACCGATATCAATGCTCCCCATTTTGTTATGTATGTCCGACAATATTTAGAAGAAAAATATGGTATCAACAAAGTCGAGCAAGGTGGTTTGCGTGTTACTACCACTCTAGATCTAGACCTTCAAAATGTCGCACAAGCCACCCTCTCCGCCGAACTACTCAACCTAAAAAAACTCAAAATCAGCAATGGTTCTGCCTTGATTACCAATCCGAGTTCAGGGGAGATCCTCTCGATGATTGGTTCCAAGGATTATTTTTCCGAAGATATCGACGGCAAAGTCAACGTCACAACCAGAGAACGACAGCCAGGATCATCAATCAAACCACTCAACTACGCCCTCGGTCTCGAAACCAAAATCATTACACCTTCTACCATGTTGTTAGATACTCCAATCTGTTTTGACTTGGTCGGACAGCCAGACTACTGTCCCAAGAACTACGACAACACCTTCCGAGGCCTTACCCAGATTCGTTTTGCACTCGGCAACTCGCTCAATATTGCGGCCGTCAAAGTCCTCGCCCTCAACACGATCGAGGGTTTTATTAGTTTTGCCCGCAAAATGGGTATTAGCACTTGGAATGACCCCAGCCAATATGGCCTCTCTCTCACACTAGGTGGGGGCGAAGTTACAATGACCGACATGGCCACGGCTTTTGGCGTTTTTGCTAACCGAGGTGTCAAAGTTCCCCTGCACGCCATTCTCAAAGTTGAGGACAACATGGGTAACGTATTAGAGTCATACGACCCAGCCGATGGGATACGCACCGGGGAAAAAGTCCTCTCCGAAGAGACTGCTTTCCTCATTTCCCACATTCTTTCTGACAACAACGCCCGTTCAGCGGCTTTTGGCACCAACTCCGTGCTCAACGTCCCCGGCAAAACCGTCTCGGTCAAAACTGGAACCACTAACAATCTCCGCGACAACTGGACAATCGGCTACACCCCAACCCTCCTAGTTGCAACTTGGGTAGGCAACAACGACAACTCTCCTATGAGCTATGTAGCCTCAGGCGTCACCGGGGCCTCCCCTATCTGGCAAAAAATCATGAAATACGCTCTGCGTGACGTCAAGACTCCCGGTTTAGAAAAACCATCATCCATCGAAGGAGCGAGTGTGTGTAGCAATTCTGGCACCCTCCCCTCAGCTGATACACCCTGTGAAACTCGCTACGAATATTTCCTGGAGGGCACCGTGCCAACCGAAAATACGATCACCAAGCGCGAATTGTTTGTCAACAAAACTACTCATCACCCACCCAACAACGAAAGTGAGTTTGCCGATGTTGAGCCACGCATCCAAACTGTTGCTTCTGATCCATTCATCAAGGACTATTGTATCGACTGTGAGCCATACCCAGAAGGTTACTCCGAGCCTCCACTAACTATCTCTTCCCATGAAAACTAAGCTATATTTTCTTGGTGGAGTTCTCTCCATCATCGCATTTCTCGTGACATTTTTTCCTCCCTCATCAACACTCTATTCTCCCCTAGGTGATTCACAAACTACTAGTACGTCTATCTCAGAATCAAAGTCATACGGCATCCTCGGCTTCGCTCCCTATTGGAATCTGAAAACGCTTTCCCCCGAATCGCTCTCGATCATCACTCATTTTGCCTATTGCAGTCGCCATTTACGAGGAGATGGGACTCTCTACACACACGTCAAAAAATCTGAGCAAGACCCAGGCTACACCAATTATCGTCGCTTACTTTCTGACGCTATCGACTACGGCAATCGCCCACTGATTATCACTTTTATGCCAGAGAGCCAATCAGCCCTCGCAGGCTCCATTTCCTCTCTCCAGTCACGCCGCAAAACTATCGAGACCATCCTAAGTGTTGTGACCGAAAGTCAAGCAAGTGGCGTCAATATCGACTATGAACCCCTCGGTGATATCGAATCTTCGGTCCGCAACAATTTCACTCTGTTTATCAAAGAATTAAAGACTTCTCTCCAATCTACTAGCTCCCCACTCTTAACCATTAGCATCTACGGCTCGGCTGCCGCCAAACCTAGGATCTGGGACTTATCTGCGCTTGCCCCCTACACCGATTACTTCGTAGCCATGACTTACGACTATACTATGCCAGGATCTACCACTGCCGGACCCAATGCTCCTCTACGTGGTTCAGGAGATATCCTCGAACATGACATTATTAAAAATGTTGCCGAAATTACCAAACTAGTAGATTCCCGCAAAATCCTCCTCGGTATTCCTTTTTACGGATATCAATGGGATACGGTTGATTCATCCAAATACTCTCCTTCCGAAAGTAAAGGGGTTACTGCTTCTCTTGAGCGGATCCAGTCCATGCTCGATGACAAAACACTTGACCTAGTCTGGGATC
>CAZBML010000040.1:0-7458 GCA_964493295.1 uncultured Pseudomonadales bacterium
CTTATGCGTAAAGAGTTGCTTTTCTACTTAGAGCTTGTCACTTTCCTGGTAATCCCAGTCATCCTCTTTGCACTCTACCCCGAGCTATTCGCGCTACGCCAGGGTATCACTGTGTTGGGAACCCTCTACTGTCTTACTAGACTCTACTCGAGTCGAACCCCCATCAAAGCTCTCGGGTTCCAAAAAGCCAATTTTTGGCCCGCCCTCCATAGTCTGATCACACCTTCTTTATTTATGGTTGTGACCGCTTTTCTTATTTTCGCTTTCACTCCGAGCGAGTTTCTGAGACTTATCGTCGGTAGTGACCCTCTGCGCACCAGGACACTTCTAGAAAGATTATTAGTCTACTTCTTTATCTCGACCCCGCTCCAAGAGCTCATTTTCCGCGGCTATCTGACCTGGCGTCTAGAGCAGGTCTTTAGCTCGATCCATTCTATCCAAACTATCTCTATCATTATTTTTACGCTCGCTCACATCCCATTTTTTAGTCCACTCATTCTTTTGCTTACCTTCATTATGGGTTATGTCTATATCCGCAACTATTTGCGCTACCGCAATCTCTACGCCCTGATCCTGTCCCACTCTGTCGTGGGGAGCGGCATAATTATGCTATACTTTCTGCAGTCATATATTTAATAGGAGATTTTTTATGCCAAAAGCAACCAAGAAAGCCGTCTCACGCAAAACTAGTCCCAAAAAGTCCTCTGTTCCCTCATTGAACCAAGTAGAGCCCATGATGGTCGAGTCAGTCATGTCCACTCCAGTCATGAATAAACCCATGAACAACAAAGTCATGACAATAGCTCTCATTGTGGTTGCTGTCGCGCTCCTCACCTACAAAATGGGTCCCTGGCTCTTCCCCGCTGTTGTCGACAACCAGCCCATCTCACGCTTTGGTCTCTGGTCACGTCTCGAAAAGAGCTATGGTGCCCAGTCCCTCGATGACATGGTCAACGAGAAAATCCTCGATTCAGCAATCGCCAAAGCCAACGTCAAAGTAGACTCAGCTAAATTATCCGACCAGATCAAGGTCCTCGAAACCCAGTTTGAATCAACTGGTGGACTAGATGAAGCCCTAAAGCAACGTGGCCTCAGCCGGGTAGAGCTCGAAAAACAAATCCGCACCCAACTGGCAGTTGAAGAAATCCTCGCCGACAAAATCAATCCCACCGACGACGAAATCAAAACCCAGTTTGACGCTGGAGCGAGCACCACCTACAAAGGCAAAAAGCTCGAAGAAGTCAAGGCTACAATCACAGACGAACTCAAGCAAACCAAACTCCGCGATGCTTTCTTGACCTGGTTTGCCGAGATCAAAAAATCCGCTAAGGTCAAAACCTTCGGTTTATAACCGGATATGCCAACTAGTATCTTGGCACTCATTTTTGGCTTCCTAGTCGTAATCCTCGCCTTCATGCGCCAGCGGTTAGTTTACGAGTTGTCGGGCGCTTCACTCTTACTACTTGGATCGACCAAGCCAGGGATCTGGCTATATACACTCTTTTTCCTCCCAGGTACCATCATTCACGAACTCTCGCATTGGCTGGTCGCCGAGATCCTCCAGGTCAAAACCGGCGAGATCAAGATTTTCCCTGATTGGGAAGACGAGGGTGGTACCAGGCGCCTGGGATCTGTGGCCACCGCCAAGAGTGATCCCTTGCGGGGATTTTTGATTGGCATCGCCCCCTTTGTCACCGGCCTCCTCATCTTGACCATCCTGGGTGAACTGTTATCTCGGGGTTGGGGTGTATTATACCCCTGGCAAACAGGTTCAATTATTTACGGGATTATCGTCATCGGCAATAGCATGATGATCTCCGAGGCCGACCGGCGTACCTGGCCATTTATTTTTTTCTTTCTCGCCCTGATCAGCATCGTGATTTATCGCATGCAACCCACGATCTCTCCCAGTCTCTCGCTCCTGGCATCCAATACTTTATCCAAACTAGATCTCGTCTTGGGGGTGACGGCTGGGCTGAATCTTGTTATGATAGGGGGGTTGTATCTCCTGAGGGTCCTCAGTGAGAGAATATCTGGTAAAAGAATAAGTCATAAATAAGGAGATAGTATATGAAACTCATGGTCGCCGGTGGAGCTGGTTTTATTGGCTCCAATTTTATTCACTACATGCTAGCTACTCACCCAGATTACGACATTATCAATTTTGACAAGCTAACCTACGCAGGCAATCTCGACAATCTCAAAGATATCGAGTCTAACCCCCACTATCACTTTGAGAACGGAGACATCACCGACCTGCCCCGTATCAGCGAAGTAATGCAAAAATACGGCGTTACCCACCTGATCAATTTTGCCGCCGAGACCCATGTGGATCGCTCTATCCACGGGGGGATCAAGGACTTTGTCTTGACCAATAGTTTGGGAGTGCAAATGCTTCTGGATGCCGTCCGTGCAAACGGAATCGAGCGCATGATCAATGTTTCGACTGACGAAGTTTATGGTGCCCTCAAGCTAGGGGAGAACACTTTCTTTACCGAAGACACCCCCATCATGCCCAACATGCCCTATGCCGCCGCCAAGGCAGGTGGTGATCTCATGTGTCACGCCTACTATGTCACACACAAAGTCCCCGTGATCGTGACCCACTGTAGCAACAACTATGGTCCCTATCAGTTCCCCGAAAAACTCATTCCATTCTTTATCTTTAAAGCCATGAACAACGAGAGTGTCCCAGTCTATGGTGACGGCTTGAATGTGCGCGACTGGATCCACGCTATGGATCACTCTTCAGCTCTCGATCTCCTCCTCCACAAAGGCAGTGTCGGCGAGGTCTACAACATCGGCGTCGATAACGAGCGCAACAACTTGGAGATCACCAAAATGGTGCTGTCTATTCTCGGCAAACCAGAGTCGCTCATGACATATGTTGCAGATCGGCCTGGTCATGATAGGCGCTACGCTATCGATGCCACCAAGATCATGAAACTCGGGTGGAAGCCCAAGTACACGCGGGATATGTTTGAAACGGGTCTGCGCGAAACAGTACAATGGTATCTAGACAATGGTACCTGGGTCGACAAAATCCGCGCCCGGATGAATGAAATTAATCAACACATTAAATAACTATGTACCAAGTACCAAGTACCAAGTACCAAGTCTTTAATCTCAAAAAAGTCCAAGCCCCCAATTTTTTGATGACTCCACTCGAGCTCAAAGATTATCTCGATTTTGAAGTCAAGCGGATTTACTTTATTTCCCATCCGACTGCCAACACTGGTTTTCATGCACATCCCGCCCTCGAAGACGAATTATTTGTGCAAGTGACTGGTCAATGTACGATCCAGGTGGACGATGGTCATGGCCTCGTAGATATCCCCTTGATCGGCGGGAGTACAGCTATTTATGTCCCCCACATGGTGTGGCACGGGTTCAAGGATCAGAGTCCAGATAGCGTGATCCTCGCTCTTACCTCGACCAATTATGACCCATCGCGCAGTGATTATGTCGAAGACTACGAGCAGTTCAAAAAACTATGTCAACAATCTTAGCAACAGGCGCCATTGGTTTGATCGGCTCAAGATTTGCCCAGCTGTATCGTGACGACTACACGATCGACAACATCGACATCCTCAGTGGGGTCGATATCACCCAAAAAGACAGTGTCGCCCAGTTTGTCTCCAAGCACAAAGCGAGTGTGATGATCCATTTGGCCGCTTTTAGCGACACGGCACGTGCCAGCGAGCAAGACGGTCAGCAAGATGGCAGTTGTTACCAAGTCAACGTCATTGGTACCAAAAATATCGCCCAAGTTTGCCGTGAATCTGGCATTCACTTGATCCATATCTCGACCGATTTTGTTTTTGATGGGGCAAATCCACCAGAGGGCGGCTACACCGAAGACTCGCTCCCTAACCCCCTCGACTGGTACGGCAAAACCAAGCTCATGTCCGAAGAAGTAGTAAAAAAAGCTGGCGTTAGCTATACCATTGTTCGCTTGAGTTATCCTTATCGTGCCACTTTCCCGGGGAAGCCCGATATTATCCAAAAAATTCGCCAAGGACTAGAGGCAGGGACTCTCCCGCCCCAGTTTAGCGATACCCTAATAACCCCCACTTTTATCGATGATATTGCCCGTGGTTTTGCCAAACTCATCGAGACTCGCCCGACAGGAACTTTCCACTTTGTCGGGAGTGACTCGCTCTCTCCCTATGCACTAGCCCAACAAGTTGCCGAGGCTTATGGCTATGATCAAAGCTTAGTGAAAGAGGGGAGCTTGACCGAGTATCTCTCTCACTCGCCCCGTCCCTATGCACGCCGTGCGGTCATGAGCAATCACAAAGCTACTACAGTTTTAGGGCTCGATTTTGCGACCATGAGCGAAGGGCTTATTCAGATCCAACAACAGCAAGCATCATGAAAAATACACTTTATCTCATCCTCGTTCTCATAATTATCGCCCTGGTGTATCTCAAATATTTTCTGTAAGACTAATCTAATCTAGTAGGTCAGGTCGTCTCTCTTTGGTTCGCTCCTGCGCCATCTTTTTCCGCCATGACTCGATTTCCTTGTGATTGCCAGAAAGCAATATCTCTGGGACTTTTTTGCCGTCATACTCAGTCGGCCTAGTATACTGTGGATACTCTAATAGTCCATCGGCGTGCGACTCATCCTTGCTAGAGGTATCATCGCCCAGTACCCCGGGTAATAACCGAGCTACCGCATCGACGATCACCATCGCCGGGATCTCGCCTCCAGTCAAGACATAATCTCCAATCGATACCTCTATGTCACAGTACTCTCTAATGCGCTCATCAAAACCTTCGTAGTGTCCACAAATCAATATTAGGTTGCTCTCTAGTTTGAGCTCGCCTGCCATTTGTTGTTTGAATACTTGCCCCTGTGGGGTCAGCAAAATGACTTTTACATTCTCTCCTAGAATCTTGCTCCTCACCTCTACCAAAGCTCGGTGCAAGACATCGACTTTGAGTACCATCCCCGGTCCTCCGCCATATGGGTGGTCATCCACACTGCCGTACTTGTCGCTCGCTTGCTCGCGGATGTTGTGTACGTGCAACTCTATTTTGCCCGCTTTGATCGCCCGCGCCACGATACTGTGTGTCATGAGTGTCTCAAAAAATTCGGGGAAAAGGGTCAAGATGTCGATTCTCATGTCAGTGGGCTCCGGATGTTTAATAATTTTGGATTAGTCACTTTAGTATACAGCTGAGTAGTGGTGATCGAGGCATGCCCCAGAAGTTTTTGAATATACCTTATATCTACCCCGTTTTCTAGCAGGTGAGTGGCGAAACTGTGGCGCAAACTATGGAAAGTCGCTGTCTTTTTGATCCCTGCTAGTTTGAGCGATTTCTCAAACACTACCTGCGCCGTTCTCGTGGTTAATTTGCCTCCCCGCTCACTCTCAAAAACATAATCATCTCTATTTTTGCCGACCATCATCCCTGATAGCTCGTCGCTGAGTTTTGCTGGCAAAATCGTGACTCTATCCTTGCCCCCCTTGCCGTCGCGCACTATCATGCACAACTGGGCACAATCGATATCTCTTACCCTGAGCTCTACCACCTCACTCACCCGTAGGCCAGCGCCGTAAGCGAGTGCCAAAATCATTTTGTGTTTACTATTTTTAGTTACTTCAATAATGTTATTTATCTCCTCGCGCGTCAGGACGACTGGCATACGAACATGACGCTTGGCGTAAGGAAAGAGTGCATTCCACTCTTGCTGGAGGATTTTTGTAACATAAAGTTTGTATGCCGCGTGGTATTGGTTCAGTGTAAACGAAGATTTCCCTTCTTTAGCCAGCTTATCCAAAAACTGCAACAAATCATGGGATCCAATCTCCTCAATACAGCGACAGTACGCCGCGATAGTCCGAGGCCTATGACCCGCCACTCGCATATACCTTTGTAGCTCAACTATTTGCATGCTATAATTTTACCATTAAACATCATTTTACGTGTTTATGTGAAATATTATTTATCAATACTACTTCACATAAACACTAGTTGTACGAAATAGCAAAAAAAGATATAATCTGCCTCGATATGACAGAAACACCAAAAACAAGATTCCTATTCAAACGAAGTGAGATCAACCCCAAACTTGAGGATGTTGAACTAGAGGTGGAATTGACTCCCGAAGAATTGAATCTTGTTTTTGAAATAAAATCTCTGCAAGACCTAGAACAAATTAGTCATGGTGTCACGAGCGGTAGTACGTGGATCCGAGAGTATAAAACCAAGCACGCTGTACCCTTCGGATACGGCTTAGTTAAGCCGAGAGGTGATCTGCTCGACACCTTCCGTTCCACCCGAGATTTTATTTCAGGTCATATCGAGGGGATCACCTCACAAACCCCTGATTGCACCCCGATTGTTGGTGAAATTTTAAGTAGGCTAGACAACATCCTCGGCACAGAATAATATCTTTTTTTGCTACTTCTCCGTTCCTCGGCTATGCCTGCGGTACTCGACCACGTTGCACTCTCATTCCGCTCGGTTTCAGATTTTACCTCGCTCCATTCGGGTCGTACAACTACTGTATATCTGGTTCGGGTCTTGCAGACCCTCAGCCCATATCAGGCGGATTTGCGAGTATAATCCATTATAAATCCGCCTGACATCAGATATACAGACAACGTTGTACAATATAGATCCGCAATATCTTTATGTTTGCCGGCAACTTTACATTACATGTAAATGTATTTTCAGGGTGATTATTTTTAGAGGGGGATGAGATGTCGCCTACGGCGATTTCTTAGCCAGTCAAAGCTATTGATTCGAGAGTTCCGAGTAGTGGGTGATAGTGAGGTTGACCTTGCTTGATTGGCGTACCTTCGTGTAGAAATACTGGCTTCCAATCGATCTCTCGTGTTTCAGGGTCTTCGCTCGCATTGTATCGTCTTGCCCGAACCTTAGCACCTTCAGGTAACGGTACTTCCATATCATCTAATTCAGACCCACGGAGTCTGACCATCACGACTCGATTCCCAAGTTTTAGTGGAACAGTTAATTCATCTTTCCCAGTGTCCAAGTTAGCCTCTCTCATTTGTTCAAGGTAACTTATTGCCGCTAGTGCTTCCTCCGATACATTCTCTAGTCTATATTTTGTCATGCTGGTATTTTAGTATAGTTTGATAGACCTGTAAAGATAGGAAGTAGGACGTAATCTTGATCACATTCAGCTCAGTGTATTCACCCCTGACCCCTCTACACTGAGCTGAGAGGATAGCAGGGTACATGTAAAGTTGCCGGCGAACTGAATTATGGAGCGGATATACATCTCCTCACTTCGTTCGTCGACCCCGTTGCACTCTCAGCCCACCCGCTTTGAGTTGAGATATTTTAGCGTGTGGGCTTCGGGTCGTACAACTACTGTATATCTGGCTCAGTCGTTGCACTCCTTCGACCCATATCAGGCGGATTTGCGAGTATAATCCATTATAAATCCGCCTGACATCAGATATACAGGCGACGTTAG
>CAZBML010000041.1:0-7422 GCA_964493295.1 uncultured Pseudomonadales bacterium
TTTTGGGAGTTTTAAGTGTACCACCCTCCCCTGATCCAATCAGGTTGATGTCGGGACTCGTGAGGAGTGAGCGGTAGCCGAAGTAGCCAACGAGGGCCAAGGCAAGAGCGGTGAGAATGACGATATTTTTCGTGCTAAATTTTTGATTAGTTTTTTTGGCCATAGAGCTCCTTTAGCTTGTTATTTATTAATAGAATGATTAATGTGATCCTGGTGTTGGGGTAACTGTCGTGACTGTGGGTTTTGGCGATGGACTTGGAGAGGAGCAAGCGGCAGGAAGTTTACATTTAACTCCAGTTGGACATTTGCAAACAAGCGGTGGCTGAGTGGCAGTGCGAATAAGCAATGATGGAGATGGACTAGGACTCTTTGCTACTCGGATCAGATTTATTTCTGGCTCTGCCATCATGGAGCGGTAGGTAAAATAGCCAAAGATAGAAAGAAAAAGCGCAACGCCAATTAAAAGATAAATTTGAGTTATAGACGACTTTCTCTTTTTGGCCATAGAGCTCCTCATAAATATGTTAGTTACTAAAGTATACTACTATTAATTATGCAAGATAAGTTTAGAAAACTGGATGGGACTACCCTACCATATCCCCTGTTTTTCCCAGATGCGACACGAGGGTTCGTGCGGGAGTTAACGTTTGAGGATGTTAAAAAAGTGCAGTTATCTGGAATATTGGTCAATACTTTTCATTTACTGCGAGAACAAGGCTACCAAAAGACTGAGGCGGCAAAGGGAGTGAGGCCCTTGATCGGCTGGGATCAGGCTATCATTTCTGACTCGGGCGGATTTCAAGTTATGAGTATTGCCAAGCGGGGTGGAGGCAGGATAGCGGATGAGGGCGTGGTGTTTGTGATCGATGGGGTAGAACATCTGTTGACACCCGAAGAGTCAATCAAATATCAAATGACCATGCGGACAGATCTGATGGTAGTCTTAGACGACTTTACCCCACCTGATGCTAATCGCGAGGAGGCAGAGATCACAGTAAAGCGCACTACTCTATGGGCGAAGCGGTGCAAAGCGGAATTCGAACGTATTTGGGCAACTCGGGCGGACACGGAGGTCCGCCCCTACTTGATTGGGGTGGTGCAAGGCGGAGAGTATGAAGACCTTCGGCTCAAAAGCATAAAGGAACTAACCGAGATCGGATTTGATGGATACGGTTATGGTGGGTTCCCCATGAAGGACGGAAAATTTGACGAGAAAATGGCCAAATTCCTGGCAGAGAATCTCCCCAAAGATACGGTATTGTATGGCCTCGGGATCGGCAAACCAGATGATATCGTGAAATGCGTGAACTGTGGATGGCAAATATTTGATTGCGTCCTACCTACGCGTGACGCGCGCCACGGCCGACTCTACGTTTATACGGCAGAGTCGATGGATACTATCGATGTACAAAAAGTGGGGTTTTACCAGTTTTATAATCCAAAACAAGGACTACATCTTACGGAGAAAATCCCCGTATCTTCTACCTGTGACTGTGAGCTATGTACTACCCTAACCAGGGCAGAGCTGGCCACCATGTGGAGAGCGCGGGATAAACGAGTCTTGCGACTAGCCACGATCCACAACCTGAGATTTTATGCGATTTTGATGGAGAAGCTGAGATGGCAGGTAGGCAGAGTAGAGAGCAGTTAAAGTGGTAACTAGGGAAATGAGTGTCATACTGGTGGACCACCCGGCAGACATCGCCATCGCGAAGTATTCCATCCAGACGGCATAGGTGTTGTAAAAACTAATGACCGAGAGGACGATATAGAGCCGCCGCAGAGCAGGACTATAAGGGATTAGAAATGTCAGATACACAATCGCCATATAGCTATGACGCTCGTGCATCCGGGTACTAAAGACAAAAGTCCAGATAGAGGTGAGATAGACAGCCACCCAGTAACTCAAGTAAGGATTGGCGCGCAAGAGAAACAACCACTTGAGACCCAAATAGACGCCAACCATGAGGGTGAGGAGACTGAAAGTCCTATACGGCGAATCAGAAACTTGGTTTAGCCCCAAGGAGTACCAGATATTGAGTGCATTGACTGAGGATAAGTGCTGATGGATCTGTCCACCGATTGATGAGACGTAGGAACTAAATGCATACGGCAGGAGAGATTGGTCGGGTGGCACAACGAGAGCGTATGCCAAGATAACTAAAGCAAGTGAGGCAAGAAGAGAGGAGATGGTTTTGAGTAAAGTGGATTTGAGTAGGAATACACTCATAAAAAAGAGTGGGATGAGAGGTAAAAAGTTTTGCTTGATGAGGAGCGTAAGTGTCGCAGAGAGGATGGCCCAACCACTTTGACGGTGAATCAAGGCGAGTACGGTCAGAATAGTAAACAAGGCAGATAAGCTCTCGATCTGACCCCAAAAGACACTGTTAATGATTAGGGCGGGATTAAAGAGGAAAATAGCCATCATAATTGCACGCCATTTTTTGGAAGCAGGCGAGAATACCCAGATGAGGATGGCGATCAGACAGTCGGCCAGGATACTGGGTAGTTTGTAGAGTGCGGCATGGATAGGCATGGTAGAGAGTGATGGGGGGAGTTGCAGGTAGAGTTGTTCGCTGACCCAAAATGTATAGAGAGAGATGGGGGGATAATTGACGCTAGCCCAGGGAGAGACATCGCGCTCGTAGATGCCCTGCCAGCCAGAGTTGCTGACACTTTCCATCCAGGCAATGTGATTGTGAACGTCGTTGTTGTAAAGCGTGAGACTGAGCGCAAAACGAAAGACTAATGCGAGAGATAGCGCCAAGATGATCTGCCAAGTAATGCGATGCATGAGATCACTATAGCAGTGTACAATCTAGTTATGACAGAGATAATCGCGATCGTAGTAGTATTGTGGCTCCTCGGGATTGTGAGGATCCCTTGGATGAGCATGCCACATTTCCCTGTGATTACGATTCTCGGATATTCGATGACAATTCAGAGACTTTTAATTGTTGGGATTTTGATTTGGCTAGGGATGAGTATTGGGTCCCCTTTCCGCCAGATGCTGTGGGTGTTCTTTATCCTATGGCTACTCTCGGCCATTGGGTTGATTGGTGGCCTGGGTATGGGGATGATGATTATTGTGTCCGTCGTGATCGGGTTGGTTTTGTCGGTCGTGCAAAAATAATCACACGGGCGGACACAGGGGTCCGCCCCTACGTAATACATTGATGTTGAAAATGTTAATTACACGGATCGGTGAAAATGGATGGAATAAATAAATCCCACGGGTCGACACAGGGGTCGACCAAACACACGGGCGGACACAGGGGTCCGCCCCTACGAATTAAATTTGTCTTTGTGCCAATTGGCAACATTATTTTCAATGTATTCCCTTATTCGGTTTAAATCATGTTCATCACGCACAATGTGTTCGTAATAATCGCGTTGCCACAATTTTTTGTTGAATGATTTCCACCCGTGTATTTTCATGCCTTCCAAATAATTGTGGGTTGTCATTGTTTTGAACCGTTGAATTATTGTCCCTAATGTAGGGGCGGACCCCTGTGTCCGCCCGTGCGATTCCAACCCAATAATCATGTGGATATGATTTGGCATAATTTGAAATATATCAACGATTGTCTGAGGATAATGTTGGGGAATCGACGTAATGAACGATTTTACGATGTGACCAAATGGTAATAAATACAAGTTGTCATTAACAATTTTTCCCAATAAACATTCCCTGTCTTGCACACAAACCGTCACGAAATACAAATTATTTGAGGAATAATCAAAATCTCGCAAACGAATGGAACGGCGGACAGGCGCGTCTTTATCCATGCCTAAATTTTAACAAAAAGAAAAATAAAACAGTTTACCAGCGGAAGTGAGAGAAGGCCTTGTTGGCATCTGCCATGCGGTGGACGTCGTCTCTCTTCTTGATGGTGGCACCGACGCCGTTATAAGCATCGATGATTTCGGCGGCAAGCTTCTCGCCATAGGTATGATACTCGGAGTTTGAGCGTTTGTTAGAAAACTCGATCAACCAGCGGATAGACATCGAAAACTGGCGACGAGGAGAAACAGGCATAGGTACCTGATAGGCGGCTCCACCGATACGGCGTGAGCGAACTTCGGTTTTGGGTTTGATGTTGTTTAAGGCTGTCATCAAGACATCCAGGGCTTTGGCACCGGTTTTCTCGGCGATCAAATCCATGGCTTTGTAAACCTGCTTGGCGGCTACGACTTTTTTACCATCTTTCATAGCGCGATTGATGATCTTGGCGACTTCGAGGGAGTTGTATTTGATATCCCCTTCGACTCTTTTGATGCTAGCTGCTTTTGAACGCATATTTTTTAGATTCCAGATTCTAGATTATAGATTCTAGTGATATTTAATTTATTTTTTTGCTTTCTTGGTGCCATATTTGGAGCGTGAGGTCTTACGTTTTTCAACGCCCGCGGTATCATATTTGCCACGCACAATATGGTATTTGACACCTGGCAAATCTTTGACACGGCCGCCACGGACCAAAACTACTGAGTGCTCGGCCAAGTTGTGACCTTCACCCATGATGTAGGCGGTCACCTCTTGTTTGTTGGATAGTCTCACACGAGCGACTTTACGCAGAGCTGAGTTTGGCTTTTTGGGAGTCATGGTTTTGACGATGATACAAACACCACGTTTTTGAGGAGAGGCATACTCGACCATCTTCCTTTTGGTAGCGTTATACCCTTTACGAAGAGCGTTTCCTTTCTTCTTTTTGGGTTTGTTGTCTCGTCCGAAGCGGACTAATTGATTAACTGTTGGCATAATGTTTCGCTATTGTATCACAGCCCTCTCTGGATTTGTAGGAATTAGCCGGCCAATGATGACATTTTCCTTGAGACCGAACAAGGGATCTTCCTTGCCTTCCAAGGCGGCTTCGCTAAGTACATTGGTAGTCTGCTCGAATGAGGCGGCCGAGAGCCATGAGTGAGTGTGTAGAGCGGCTCGGGTCACACCAAGCATGACAGCGACAGCAGTAGCTGGTTCGCCACCTTCGGCGAGGGTGGCGTCGTTGCCTGTGTCAAAGGCAAAGCGGTCGACAATTTCACCACCGATTAGAGAGGTGTCACCGGCGTCTTCGATTTTGACTTTGCTCGTCATTTCACGCACAACCACTTCAAAGTGCTTATCGGAGATAGGAATGCCCTGAGACTCGTATACCGCTTGGATCTCTTGGATCAAGTAGATCTGTGCATCGCGAATGCCACGGACACGTAGTACCTCTTGAATATTTTGAGGACCATTGGCGAGCGCCATACCAGCGGCGATTAAATCCTTGTCCTTGACGGCTAGGGTGAGGGTGGCTGGGACAAAGTGTTCCTCTTTGATTTCACTGTTGCTAGTTGAGGTAATAGTAACTTTGTTACCACCTTCGCCTTCTTCGATCTCGACCTTGCCGGCAATACCAGCTAGAGGCGAAGCAATCTTGGGGTTTCTGGCTTCGAAGAGCTCTTCTACCCGAGGTAATCCTTGGGTCACATCCAAGCCAACGATACCACCAGCGTGTTTGACACGCATGGTGAGCTGAGTACCAGGTTCACCAATTGATTGAGCGGCGATCACGCCGACTGGAGAACCTAGCTCGACTAGTTTGCGGGTACCAAAATCCCAACCGTAACAGGCGGCACAGAGACCATAGCGAGCTTTACAGGTTAGAGGCGAGCGAATTTCGATTGATTCGATGCCCGATTTCTCGAGTCTTTCGGCAATTTCGTCGTCGATAATCTCACCTTTTTTGATAATTACTGCCTTGGATTTGGGATCTTTGATAGTTGAAGAGACAACTCGCCCTAATACGCGTTTGACAAAATGCTTACCACGAATACCGGTTGTAGGAATAACTAGTGATTCGGTGGCTCCACAATCTTCCTCACGAATGATGGAGGTGTGAGAAACGTCGACTAAGCGGCGAGTCAGGTAACCAGCATCGGCAGTTTTGAGCGCCGAGTCAGTCAAGCCCTTACGTGAACCACGAGATGATGTTACGTATTCGAAAATCGACAAACCCTCGCGGAAGTTAGACTTGGTGGGCATTTCCACGATCTTACCTAATGGATCAACGACGAGTCCACGCATAGCACTAAGTTGTTTGACTTGGTCACGAGACGCACGCGTACCACCTGAATCGATAATTATTTTGACGGCATTGCGCTCGTCAAACTTTTCCCAGGTGGCAGTCGCGATACTTTCGGTGGTTTCCATCCAAACCTCGAAGGACAAACGACGCTTTTCTTCTTCGGTAATCAAACCTTGATTGAATGTTTCCAGGATTTCGTTAACGCGAGCGTCGGCTTCTTTGATCATCTCGGCTTTTTCTTTGATCATGATATTGTCAGCAACAGCCACGGAGAGACCTGAAGTGGTCAAGTATTCAAAGCCGATTGATTTGATTTTGTCTACTAAGTCGGCAACCAAATCATTGTCAAAAAGGCGGATAGCTTCTTTGATAATTTCAGTGATTTTTTTAGCCCCAACTGCTTCGTTGATAAAGCGCAGTTCGGGAGGTAAGGCTTCATTGAAAATCAAGCGACCGACTGAAGTTTCGATTACTTTACCAGAGACGCGAACGTGAATGGGTTGGCGCAAGTTGATTTGCCCTGCTTCTCTTGCGGCATATGCTTGCTCTGCATCACCAAATACGACTTCAGTGAGTTGTGAATCCGGGTTGAAGCTAGTCAGATAGTAACAGCCTAGTGCCATTTCTTTGTTTGGCACAGTGATTGGACTACCGTTTGCGGGTTTTAGTAGATTGTTTTTTGCCATCATGCGGGTACGAGCGTCTTCGATGGCAGTTTCGGAAAGAGGAACGTGAATAGCCATTTGATCGCCATCGAAGTCGGCGTTGTAACCTGCACATACACAAGGGTGCAACTGGATGGCATTGCCTTCGATGAGGACTGGATAGAATGCTTGGATACCGAGTTTGTGGAGAGTTGGGGCACGGTTTAAGAGTACGGGGTGATTTTTGGTGATGCGCTCCAAGATATCAAATACAAGTGGATCTTTGCGTTCGATTGCATGTTTGGCTGATTTGACGTTAGGAGCTGTGCCTTCGGCAATGAGCTCGCGCAGGACATATGGCTTAAACATTTCGAGTGCCATATCCTTTGGTATGCCACATTCCGAAAGTTTGAGTTCGGGACCTACAACGATCACAGAGCGACCAGAATAGTCGACGCGTTTACCGAGTAAGTTCTGGCGGAAGCGTCCTTGCTTGCCAGATAACATGTCAGAGAGGGAGCGAAGAGGTTTAACAACGCGACGGCGAGTAGTTTTGGCCTGGCTGGCATCGATCAAAGAATCGACAGCTTCTTGGAGCATGCGCTTTTCGTTGCGCAAAATGATTTCTGGAGCACCTAAATCGATCAAGTGTTTCAAGCGATTGTTGCGGTTGATGACGCGGCGATACAAATCGTTTAGATCAG
>CAZBML010000042.1:0-3554 GCA_964493295.1 uncultured Pseudomonadales bacterium
CCTTAAACTCATCAAAGTACTCACCAAGCAAGGTTTCATTTTCAAAAGATCAGCTGGTAGCCATCAGGTGTATTTTCACCCTATCACTCGCCGCATTGTGTCTATTCCCGTACATCGGGGCAAAGATCTGGGAAAGGGTATTACCAAGGCCATTATCACCGACGCCGGCTTTACGGAAAACGAGTTTATCAAACTGCTTTAGTGTTGAAGTTTTTCATATCCCATAAGAGTCATTTCGGGTATCATTCGGTAAGTGTAACAAACAGTATTTTCCTAGTACAAAATCGTTGACAACTGTATCAATTTAGTCTTAAATAAATACATAGGAATAAACAGGAAAAATATCTTATATGTTCATAGGCACTTACTACCACACACTCGAAGATCAGAACCGAGTTTCGGTGCCCAAAGCATTTAGAACTGAACTCACCCCTGGTTCCGTCATCACCAAAGGTCTCGATGGTTGTCTCTTTATCTTCACTGGCGAATCATGGAACAAGTTGGTAGAAAAGCTACAGTCACTCCCGCTTAGTAGTAAACCAGCCCGTGATTTTCTTCGTTTACTTACCTACAACGCCACACCTTTAGATACTGACAAATTAGGTAGAACTCATCTTAGTGAGACGCTCATTCAACTCGCAGGCATCAAAAAAGACGTCGTTTTTGCTGGAGCTTTAACTAGAGTCGAAATCTGGGACAAATCTACCTACCACGCCTATGTCGACGGACTCTCGTCTGGCGAAAGCGAACTCGAATCATCACTATCGGAGCTAGGAATCTAATATGTCGTACCCCATCCACACTCCCGTCCTGCTAAACGAAGTGATCCATTATTTGGATCCCAAACCAGGTAAAAGGTTTGTCGATGCAACTCTTGGATACGCTGGTCATACCCTCGAGCTCCTCAAAGCTGGCGCCGATGTGGTCGGGATTGACCGCGACGAAGATTTGCTCAAGATTGCGCTGGAGAGGATCACGAAAGAAGGGTTTATCGCGCAGTTTACACCCATCAATCTCGCATTTTCTGAAGCACTCGATGCCGAAAAAGCCGTGCTCGAAGGTAAATTTGACGGGGTGCTCTTTGACCTCGGCGTTAGTTCTTATCAGCTAGACACGCCCGAGCGCGGTTTTTCTTTCCGGTTTGACGCTCCTCTCGATATGCGCATGGACAAAAAATTGGGCGTGACCGCCGCCGACCTGGTAAATGGTCTAGGCAAAAACGAATTGATCGAGCTTTTCACTACTCTCGGAGAAGAGGGGAATGCCAAGCGCATTGTGAACGAAATCTGCGCTAGACGTCTCAAGCAAAAAATCGAAACCACCGAAGAACTCTCGGATCTCATTGTCTCCGTCGTCGGACGCTCTCGTGGGATCCACCCCGCTACCAAAGTTTTCCAAGCACTCAGGATGGCTGTCAACAGTGAGAGACTCGAGCTCAAAGCCGCTCTGCCCTCGGCTTTGAGCTATCTCAAAGAGGGCGGGTTGATTGTCACCATCTCTTTCCACTCGCTCGAAGATAGGATCGTCAAACAATGGATGAACGACGCAGAGTCTGCCGGGCAGATCGAACTCCTCACTCAAGGCGTGATCGAGCCAAGCACCGACGAAATCGCCCAAAATCCGCGCTCTAGATCGGCCAAATTACGTGTATGTAGGAGGTTGTCATGAAGTTGATCAAGGCTCTCTCATTAATCATTGTCATCCTCGTCATCAGCAGTGTCACCCTGACCAATCGCTCCGTCGACGAATCACTCGTTGTGGGAGAGCTAAATCGCGAGATTGCCAGTCTCGAAAATCAAAACACCATTCTCAAAGCCGAGGTATCTGCAATCGGCTCACTGGGCAACTTGAGCGTACTGATTGAGGAGGCGGGCTTTAGCACAAGTCCCACCCTCGTCACCCTACCTGGTACTACCTCGGTGGCATCTCGTTAGTTTCTGCTAGACTGCGGTATGCTATAAGTTAAACATATGCATACTAGGATCCAGACACTCTTTCTCATTTTTTTGGCCGGTATCGGCTTGATCATTTTGCGCCTCAGTTACTGGCAACTAGTCAAAGGAGCCGAGCTAGCGTCTGATGCCCATGATCAATATGCCTCAAAAGAAGTAGTCGCGAGTTCGCGGGGGGAGATCGTCACTGCCGACGGCTATCCTCTAGTAGTCAATCAGGCAGTTTACTCGCTGGGGGCTTATATGCCTGGGGTAGTAGACAAGCCTCTCACAATCGTCGATCAAGTCATGGCGCATCTAGATTTTTCGATCGAAGATCCCTCAATCGCCACCGACCCAGCCAAACTCTCCCTCGCACAAGAAGAACTCAAGCTAGCTACTAGGGCTACAATGATCGAAAAGCTTGGCAAATCTGGCTTTGCCGTCCTCGCT
This sequence comes from uncultured Pseudomonadales bacterium, assembly GCA_964493295.1. GTDB lineage: Bacteria > Patescibacteriota > Microgenomatia > UBA1400 > UBA12108 > CAJAUT01. The sequence continues at coordinate 2,385 of CAZBML010000042.1, forward strand.
CCCAGTTTGTCTGTCAAAGAAAAAACTCAGATCGAAGATCTCAAAATCAAAGGGCTCACCTTCGACCAGAGCTTTAAAAGAGAGTATCCCGAGGCCTCCATGTCCGCTCAGATCGTGGGTTTTGTCGGGCGTGATGATCTAGGCCAACCCAAGGGGTACTTTGGACTCGAAGGGTACTATGACCGCGAGCTCACTGGTCGTAGCCGGATCCAAAAACAAGAAAAAGATGCCGGGGGCAACCCTCTCTTAATTGGTGATTTCCAGCTTTTGCCAGGGCGTGATGGTCGCACCCTCAAGCTCCACCTCGAGCGTGGAACTCAGTATCTCGTTGAATCAGAGTTAAAAAAGGGGATCGAAAAATATGGAGCTAGTTCGGGTGAAGCCATCGTGATGGATCCCAAAACTGGCGCGATCCTGGCCATGGCTACTTTTCCCACTTACAACCCCCCTAGTTTTCATCTCTACGATCCATCTTTGTACAAAAATCCAGCGGTAGCCAACGCCTACGAGCCTGGGAGCACCTTTAAAGTGCTCGTCATGGCCGCCGCCTTTAATGAAGGGGTAGTTGACGAATCTGATCACTGTGATATCTGCTCTGCTCCCTACCCAATTGGTAAATACAATATCAAGACCTGGAACGAAGAATACCGTGACTCCGCTACCCCAGAAGAGATTATTGTTCATTCCGACAACGTTGGCATGGTCTGGACCGAGCAAAGACTCGGCGGTGAAAAAATGCTCGAATATATCAAAAAATTTGGCTTCGGCCAAAAAACCGGCATCGATCTGCAAGAGGAAATTACCCCTAGTTTGCGTACCCGATGGGGGGATATCGACTACGCCACTGCTTCGTTTGGTCAGGGTATTGCTGTAACCTCGATCCAGATGCTCGCCGCAGTTGGGGCTTTAGCTAACCAGGGAACTCTCATGGAGCCGCATCTTGTCCAGAGTGTAATCGGCGAAACCGAGGTAGTTATTCCCCCCAAATCCAAGGGTCAGGTCATCTCAGCATCTGCCGCGAGTCGCATCACCAACCTCATGATCCAAGCTGTCGAGCAGGGGGAGGCAAAATGGGCCGCCCCAAAGGGGTATGTAGTAGCAGGCAAAACCGGCACCGCCCAGATCGCCGTCGAGGCCAAGGATCTGGCCGCCCGCGCCCGGGACAAGAAG
>CAZBML010000042.1:3564-7406 GCA_964493295.1 uncultured Pseudomonadales bacterium
AAACTACGGCCTCCTTCGTAGGTTATGCTCCTGCCCACGACCCTCGTTTTGTCATGCTGGTCAAGCTTTCCGAACCCCAAACTAGTCAATGGGCCTCAGAAACTGCCGCTCCGCTTTGGTTTGGTTTAGCGCAAAAACTTTTCCTCCGTTTCAACATCCCTCCAAAATAGTTAGTTTTAACTGCTTCGTGCTAAAATCGTCACGTGAAGCACATAATTTTGCGCCTCCTCCATGCCCTACGACCGCTGTTCCCACAGGTAGTCGTCAACTATGGTTACCACCTCCCCAAAGCGATCTTGGCCTCCAGATTGTACGGCGATCCTGGGCAAGATTTAGAGATTATTGGTGTAACAGGTACCGACGGCAAAACCACCACTTCAACCCTCATTTATCACATCCTCAAATCAGCCAAGAAAAAAGTCGCTTTAGTCTCCACCGTCGACGCCAAAATTGGGCGCAAAAATCTCAAAACTGGTTTCCACGTCACATCTCCCAATCCCTTTGCCCTGCAAAAACTACTCAGACGCATGCGGTCGCAAAAAATACGCTATGTCGTCCTCGAAGTTACGAGCCATGGTCTAGACCAGTTCCGGATTTATCCTCTCAAACCCACAATTGCTGTCCTGACCAACGTGACGCACGAGCATCTCGATTATCACTTAACTTTTGACAATTACCTCTCAGCCAAACTCAAGTTATTCAAGCACGCCAAGCACGCCGTGATCAACAAAGATTTGCCCATTTTTAACACCATCAATAGCAAACTCCAAAAAGTGATGTTCTCTACTTACTCCCTCCACAACGACTCCCAAATCAAGCCAGATATGGTCGAGTATCTCCCCGACAAAACCATTTTTAAATTGGGCAACACTACCTATACCTTGCCACTCACTGGGCAATACAACCTCTACAATGCCTTGGCCGCCATCTCGACCGCCTTGCTCCTCGATATTGCGCCTGTCGATATCAAACGCTCTCTCTCTAGCTTCAGGGGAGTCAAGGGGAGACTTGAAGAGGTTCCCAACCAGCGCGGGATTCACGCTTACGTCGATTTTGCCCATACCCCCGCCGCCCTCGAAGCTGTCTTGACCAATCTCAAAGCCAAGCTCAAGGCTAGCGAAAAGCTCATCGTGGTCTTTGGAGCGGCTGGCTTGCGCGATGCCTCTAAACGCCCTCTCATGGGCAAAACAGCCTCTCAGCTCGCCGACCACATTGTCCTTACTTCCGAGGATCCCCGGATCGAGAATCCGCGGGATATCGCGAGAGCCATCCTTTCGGGTATGCCACCCAAAAAGCGCCCGGCAGTTTATCTCGAAATGGATCGGACCAAAGCCATCGACTATGCCATCAATAATCTCGCCAAAAAAGGCGATTGGGTAGTAGCTTGTGGCAAAGGACACGAAGAATCCATGAATCTCGACGGTTTTACCGAGACTCCTTGGTCAGACCACGAGGCAATGTTGGTTGCATTAAACAAAAAATAATTCGAAGATTGGAGTCTAGTATGATCAATAATCTATCTCACGTCACAGCCGTAGTTCTAGCCGCTGGCCGTGGCAGTCGGATGAAAGCCAAAAGTAAAAACAAAGTGGCTTTCAGACTCGGTGGTCAGCCTATGATTACCCACACAGTAGATCACCTCAATCAAGCTGGCATCAACGATATTATCGCGGTTGTGGGATTCCAGGCAGATTCAGTCAGGCGCGCGCTCGGTGATCGCGTCAATTATGCCGTCCAAATCGACCAGTTGGGCACGGGAGACGCAATCCGCTGTGCTCTCCCCCTTATTAGCCCTGGGGTTGCAAGTGTTCTGACTATCTCTGGTGATGACTCGGCTTTTTATCCACCTGCTCTCTATACCGACATGGTCGCCAAAAAAGACGAACTTCATTGTGATCTCTTGTTCCTGACTATTCATAAAGATGATCCGGCTGGTTTGGGTAGGATTGTGCGAGACCAGGGAGGTAAAATCCTGCGCATCGTGGAAGAAAAAAATGCCACCGCTGAGGAAAAACAAATCAAAGAAATTAACACTGGCTTTTATTGTTTTGATCGTGACTTCCTTGTCGACTATATCCAAGAAATCCAGAAAAATCCGGTTTCAGGCGAGTACTATCTAACCGATATGGTCGAGATCGCACTCAATCATGGTAAAAAAGTCGAGGCCTACTTTGTCGACGATGACTCTATCTGGCACGGGGTCAATAACCGCTCCGATTTTGCCAAAGCCCAGGCCAAATTAAAAAATTAAATTATGCAAAATCTCAAAAAAATTGTGGCCATTGGCGGGGGTACAGGAACTTTTACGTTACTCACTGGTCTCAAAGAATATGCTGACCTAGATATCTCAGCCATCGTCACGATGGCAGATGACGGAGGTAGCAACAAAATCTTGCGCGACGAATTTGGCTTGCTCCCAACCAGTGGCATCCGCCAGGCCATGGTCGCACTCTCGCAAGATACCACTTTACTGCGTAAACTGTTTGAATATCGTTATTACCAGGGGACTGGTATCTCCGGCATGACTTTTGGCAATCTCTTTATGGCGGCAGTTGCCGATATCGTTGGATCCCAAAAAGACGCGATCAAGGAGACTTGCGATCTCCTAGGTGTACAGGGACACATTCTTCCTGTGAGCTACGAGCGCACATCCCTAGTTGCCACCTATCAGGATGGCACCGAGGTGCTGGGCGAACACTATATCGACCTGAGTAACCCCAAAGTTGCCAAACAACGTATCGTCAATCTCCGTACGATTCCTCAGATCAAGCTCGATGACTCTGCTAGTCACGCCATCAAAACTGCCGACATGATTGTGCTTGGTCCAGGCGATCTCTATACCAACACTATCGCCAATCTCGTTGTGAAAGGGGTAGCTGAGGCGATCGAGAGCAGTATGGCCAAAGTAGTATTTGTCATGAATCTCATGAGTCGGCCGGGCGAGACATACGCTTACAAAGCCAGTGATTTCCTTGCTGATCTATCTATCTACCTCAAGCCAGGTCGTCTAGATTATGTTCTCCTCAACTCAGAGACTTCGCCATCCCCAAGTGTACTCAAAAAATATGCCCAGGAGGGATCCTCACCAGTCGAAGACGATCTCTCGTCAACTTGGCACAAAGCCACGGTTCTGCGCTCTCGCATGCGCGCTAGCCACCAGCCTACGCTCATAAAAGGTGATACACTAATTCGCAGTATGGTGCGTCATGACCCAAGCATGCTAGCCAAACAACTTATTAAACTACTCTCATGAAAAATTTCTCAAAATCCCCCTCCAATCAAACTGCTTTTTTTGTCGGGATCAAAGGGGTAGGGATGACAGCACTCTCACTCGCCATGCAAGACGCTGGGTGGTCTGTCTCTGGCTCAGATACCAATGAATCATTTATCACCGACGACATTCTCGCCAAAAGACATATCAAAATTCAATCTTTTTCAGAGGCAATTCCAGATGTAGATAAAATAATTTATTCCGCCGCATATCCCGTTCCCATAGGGGATGACCCCCGTGTCTACACGCTTGCTCAAGCATTGAGTGAGTTTGTCACCGACAAAAAAATTATCGCGGTGGCGGGAGTTGGGGGCAAGACTACGACGACTGCCATGTTAGCCACCATGTTCCATGACGCGAGTCGTGATGTAGGGTATTATGTCGGGACTGGCAGTATCGCAGGGCTCACTGCTCCAGGTCATTCTGGATCTGATCCCTACTTTGTGATCGAAGCCGACGAGTATGCGATCAGCAAACTAGATCCCCGCCCCAAGTTTGCCCTGCTCAAGCCCCACGTTGTGATCACGACCAATATCATCCACGACCACCCCGATATCTATCCCACACAGTC
>CAZBML010000043.1:0-7389 GCA_964493295.1 uncultured Pseudomonadales bacterium
CTGGATGAATTATCCAAGTAGCTATGAACAAAAATCAGTTGACCTAGTATTTGTTCGAATTCCTTTTACTCTGGATAAATCTACATCTACTGTTTTAGTAAGACTTCAAGTAGTGAATGGCATGGGAGTTCAACTCCAAGACATTATTGTTAAGCGTTTAACAGATACTAGTACTCGCATAGAAACTGCTAGACAACTACTTGCGCCAAACGAGGCATCTAAGATTGATTTGTCAGATATGAACGTAGATCACTGTGTCTATATACCCCAGTCTGTGTTTGATTGGGCAAAGCGGGCCTACACCAATAGTAATCCGGGTAAAACACACGAGTTAATTAAAGGTCTTATTGTAACTAGTGGCAAGCCTGTAGAATCACAATCCACACCTATGAATATATCTTTAGATGAGTTTTTACCGAAGACAGTCTTTTTTAGAGATGATTCTGTTGGACTAGACAAGTATCGTGCAAATAGGAAAGGTAAGTAAAAATCTCTATTAAGATTTCTTGGATTCGCGGATCTTGGTAGCGGCCTTGCCGATCAAATCGCGCAGGAAGTAGAGCTTGGCGCGGCGAGTGAAGCTAGGCTTTTTGACTTCGACTTTAACCACTACAGGTGCATGGAGAGGGAAAATCTTCTCTACACCAATCGAGCCTGTTGCGATCTTGCGAACGACAAAGGTAGGATCGTCTTTGGCGTGGATGGCGATTACGACACCTTCAAAGATCTGGATACGGGACTTGTCCCCTTCTTTGATACTCTGATGGACACGGACGGTATCGCCGACGTGGAAAGTAATATCTTTGTGGGTTGCTTGGTTGGCCATATTTTGTAAATCCTAAACTCGAAATCCTAAATCCTAAATAAATTAGAAAGAAGAAATCCGAAATAATAAACAGAACTGGGTTATTTTAGCAGAGATATAGATTTTCGACAATAATCTAGCGGACAGCGGCATTTAGGAAAGCTAAGAAGACTGGGTGGGGGGAGAGAGGGCGGGATTTGTACTCGGGGTGAGCCTGAGTAGCCAGGAAAAAGGGATGAGCCTCTTTCTTGAGCTCGATCATCTCGACAAAGAAATTGTCTGGTGAGGTACCGGAGATGACAAAGCCTGCGTTTGTGAGCGCCTCGCGGAAATCATTGTTGAACTCGTAGCGGTGACGGTGGCGCTCGGAGATCTCGGTGGTGCCATAGATCTGGTGCGCTAGCGTCCCCTCTTTTAAGACACATTTGTAGCCACCGAGGCGCATACTGACACCATTACCTTTGATCCGCTGATACTTGGGATCAAAGGGAATGTCGTGGACGATAGGATATTTTGTCCCTGGATCGATCTCGGTGGAGCTAGCACCCGAGAGATTGACTACGTCTCTAGCATATTCGATGGCGGCCAACTGGAGACCATAGCAGAGGCCAAGATAAGGTATCTTGTGTTCACGGGCATATTTGATGGCCGCAATCTTGCCCTCGGTGCCACGAGCACCCCAGCCAATCGGGACAATAATGGCCTGGACTCCCTCTAGTTGTTTAGTTCCTTCTTTTTCGATAACCGCGGAGTTGATACTCTTGATATCTAGCTCTATCCCTAGGTGAATAGAGGCATGGTCTAGCGCCTCAAAGAGTGCGTGGTAGCTGTCTTTCAAGTTGTAATCGCCGGTTTTAAAGTACTTGCCTACGATAGCAAGTGTGAGTTTTTTACTCTTGGTGGCCAAGGCTTTTTCCACAAATTCTTCCCAGGCAGTGAGATCCGAATCGTGATCAGCAAGACCCAGTTTGACTAAGACTTTTTTGTCAAACTCTTGCTTGGCAAATTCGAGGGGAACCTGGTAGATGCTCTTTAAATCGCGATTGACGATCACATCTTGACTGTACATATTGCAAAATAAAGCGAGGCGGTCGCGGCGGCGGGCGTCCAGATCCCCTTCGGTCCTGGCTACGAGGAAGTCCGGCTGGATGGACATGGCGTTGAGCTGTTTGACGGAGAGTTGGGTAGGTTTGGTTTTGGGTTCGCCCACATGAGCTGGGGTCGGGAGGTAGGAGACATGGATGTGGACGACAGTGTCGCGCTCGCGGAGCTTCATGATACGACTGGCTTCGTAGTACAAAACATTCTGGTATTCCCCGGCAGTACCACCGAGCTCGACCAGACAAATTTCGGCTTCGTCAATTTCTGCGGCTTTTTTGATGCGGGAGATGATCTCGTCGGTGACGTGGGGGATGGCCTCGATGTCCTCTCCACCATAGCCATTCTCGCGCTCGCGGTCGATGACAGATTTGTAGATCTGACCCATGGTGATAAAGTTGTGGCTACCGAGATTCTTGCCTAAGAAACGCTCGTAGTTGCCCAGATCCATATCGGTCTCGGTGCCGTCCTCACAGAGGAAAGCGTCGCCGTGCTCGAGTGGGTTGATGAGGCCGGAATCGATATTCAAGTAGTTTTCGCATTTGACGACCGTGACCTTGTAGCCCTTTGCCTGCAAAAGCATGGCAAGAGAGCTAGTTGTAATACCTTTACCCAGAGACGATAAAACACCACCAGAAATGAAAATGTACTTGGGATTCTTGAGCGGCATAGTCTATTCTACTATTTTTGTAGTGGTTTTGTCACTACTTTCTATCACTAGGATTGATGCTCGAGATAATGCAGGCTCCATTTATAGCCAGAAAAATTATGAATTGAGGTAGGATGGCTGTAAAGCTTTCTGATCGTGCAAAGGCTTTGCCAGTTTCGTATACTACCCACAAGTTTGTCAGGATGCCCAACCCTACAGCAAGATTTGATCTAATACTTTCATGCGTTGCCATGAGATAATTGTATCACTATAGGGCAGTATTACAGTATTTCACTGATTGGGTGTGAGGATGCAGACTCAAAATTGGCGTAGAGATCGGTGTGGTAATCGCCCTCGCCGACGTAGGTAGACTCGCCCCGAATGATCCGCTCTAGTGGCAGGCAGTGTTTGCAACCATCCTCCCCCTCTGGACACTTGAATCGCTCCAGTTGGCGAGCTAGCTTCATTTTTTTACCGATTTTCATAACTAGATCCTTGGATTTGTCCAGATCTGGAAGCTTTTTTTCGATGGGGAAATCGTCGCGTCCGATGTACCAGTAACTGGCTTTTTTGACCTCTCGCGTCTGGCAGTTGTGAGCGAGGAGGTAGTAAATGGGGAGCTGGAGAGAGTCCACGGCTTCTTCCCCCACGCCAGTTTTAAAATCGATGATGTGGACGCTATCTTCGGACTCTAAATACTCGAGCCAGTCAAGTTTGCCACAAAGCATGAGACCATCATCCTCGGAGAGCCAGTACTGGGGGAGATCCATTTTGATTTTGACTGCTTTTTGTGCCAGCGGCCCTCTGTGAGCCATGACCCGGCGGAGCATGTCTTCTCCCCTCCTTTTGTAGCTCTCTTCGGTTTGGGTGTCGCTAAAGCCACCCATTTGACCAGAGACCTTTTTCCAGGCTTGTTGAAACCGCTCGACAAGAGATACTTCAAAACGTTTATCTGTCGGTATGACTGAGAGCGACTCGAGCACTTCGTGGACGGCAGAGCCGAGTGCCATGCTGGGAGTGATGAGGGCAATCTTGTGCCCACTGCGGGGATCACGGTAAATACTGCTCAAGTAGTAAGCACGGGGGCAGTTTTTGAAGTTGCTGATTGAGGAGTGGGAGAGCCAGACTGCACTAAATTTGTCCATAGCTAATAGTATATAGTGTTTAGTATATGGTTTACAGCCTAGGGCACAAGATCAAAAATTTATTTCAAAACTTTCACGCTAGTTATGCCTGGCGAATAATAGTGGGTAGCTATATGGTCGCGATTGTGGGGGGTCTAACCTGGTTTGTGTACGACCAATTTTTGGTACAAAAATATTTACTTACGGTGATAGAGGCAAGCCAGAAACAAATAGAAGAACTGAGTGAAGTGGCCAAGCAATATGATCTACTAAAAAATGATGCTCAGGTAGTAAAAAATGCTAGTTTGAGTGCAGAAATCGCTAGTATCCACAAAACATATCTAGACGGAGCAAAACTGTTTGAAGAGAGAGCTGATCTCGCCGTCGTGGGGAGCAAAGTAGCTGTGATAGATAGGGAGCTGGCGAAATTTTTGGGTTTGTTGTCGGACAAGAAATGGGAACAGGCGGATGAACAAGCAAAAAAAGTGAGAGCGGAAATCGAGAAAGTAGTGATTGCGAACACTCCCAGGCTGACAGCTGTGCAGTCAGGCGGGCAGGCCAATGCCAGCAATACCCTACCTAACTCTGGATATGCCAGGCAAAAAGTCACGACTGAGCGAGGAGAATTGGTGGTGTCGATGGGGGTGGCGCCGGGCGCTAGAGCGGTGATCGAGACGGCTAGTGATAGTGATTGCAGTGACAACTGCCCCACCAAAAGTTTGGCAGAGCATGTCAGTGCGAGCGGCGGATTTGCGGGGATAAATGGGGCTTATTTTTGCCCACCAGACTACCCCCAGTGTCAGGGCAAAGTGAATAGCTTTGATACTTTGGCTGTAAACGGGCGAAGTAAGGCTGTGCTAAACCGAGCCAACAATGTCTACTCGACCGTGCCACTGGTTGCGGCCTATGGGTCTAGCCTCTCGTTTTATGATCAAACAGTCCAGTGGGGTGCGGATGCAAGCGGTGGAGGAGGACTGGCAAACTACCCGCGACTACTGCGCGACGGAAACGTGGCGACGGAGCAGGACAATGGGAAAGGAATGCGCGGATTTATCGGTACTAAAGATGGGGCTATCGTGATCGGACATATTTATAGTGCATCGTTTGCCGATGCGGCAGTGACGCTCAAAACTCTAGGTCTGCAAAATGCTTTAAATCTAGATGGGGGTGGGTCTAGTGCATTGTGGGCCGATGGTGGGTACAAAGTGGGACCGGGGCGGAGCCTGCCGACTGCGATAATTCTCGTGAGATGATAGGAGATAGATTCTAGGAGAGAGAACGTGGGATGGAGCGCAGGAGTTTGCGCATTTCTTTGGTTTGGGGGTAATACTTTTCGACCATGGCCCAAAAACGTTTGCCATGCCCCTTCCAGCGCAAGTGCGCGAGCTCGTGGACGACGACATAGGAGACTGCCTCAGGAGTGGTGAAGCGGAGCGCCATATTGAAAGAGAGGATGCCTGAGGGCGCGCAGGTGCCCCAGTAGGTATGGACGTGGGTGTAGCGGAGGCCAGTAGGGTGCAGACCCATTTGTTTTGCGTACTTTGAGGTTTCGGATTCGAGATATTTTTTTAGCTCACTTTCGCTAAAGTGCTCTATTTTTGGTGCTACTGGTTTGGCTAGTTCTTTGAGTCGTTTATCGATCCAGGGCTGTTTTTGAGCGATAAAGCGATCGATGAGAAACTTGGGCATAAAGAGCGGGGCGCGAGCGACCAGCTCTCCAGAGGAGTTGATCTGGAGAGAAAGTGTGCGTTTGCGGGCGCGGATGAGGGTGTATTGCATATATAGGGTATAATATACAGGATATGAACAATGAAGCTTCAGTTTTAAATCAAACAGATACAATTCAAAATTCTGCTCGCATAGAGCCATATAAGCCTTGGGCGGTAGCTATAGCTACTACAGATGATCCTCAGAGAGTTGCTGAACTTTACGATATGTTTTCGAAAACTCATGAAGAGTAAGAATTTTACTTTCCAAACGCAATAGCGTCTTTTACGTGGCCGGCGGAGCCCAGAAATGAGCCGTAGGTCACAGAGTACTCCCCCCATTTATCATTGAGCGAGTCGAGTGATTGAACCAGCGATTTTTGCTTGATGGTATCAACTAGACAGCTGAGCTGACCGTTATCCTCGACTAACCCAAAACAAGTGACGGCGATCTTCTTCACGCTTCGTTCTTCGAACTTCGCAGTGACACGGTCAGGACTTTTCTCGTATAGTGCGAGTGCTGATGAAAGCAAACTGGCGTCGTCGAGCAACATAGAATCCCCCTGATGAGTGGTGTGCCACGACGTATGATCGGCAAAATTGAGGGCTAAACCAATCCCCGTGGCGTAGCCACCACTAGAGCGCAAGCGACGAGCGGCTTTGGCGATCAATTTGGCTAGGATCGGGCGCCACTCCTCGTAGCTCATGGGACGGGGCAAGACATAGGACTGGCCAAAACTGCGACGAGAAAATTCGACATCGTCTACCTCGTACCCACGTAGGCGTGTGTACCAATAGCGACCGAGGACGGACTGGAAAGCTTGTTTAAGTGTCTGGATATCGGCCTGGTAAAACTGAACAGGGGTAAAGATCCCAACCCGATGAAGACGAGCCTCGTTCCTGATATTGATCCCACAAAACTCCTGGAGATCGATCTTGCGATATACGTCCAGAAAATTGCTGGAATCGATAACATCAAAACCATCGGGCTTGTGGAGACCGGAAGCTAGCTTGGCCAAGATCTGGTTGGTGGAGACGCCGATAGAGACGCGCAGATAATCGCCGATCTCTGTCCTGATGCGGGATTTGATGTCGGTGGCGATTGTATGAGGGTTGCACGGGCGGACACAGAGGTCCGCCCCTACGGGCAGGGGCAAGCAAAATTCGTCGATGGATTTGGAGATGACATGAGGGGAATACTCGTTGAGCAACTGCCCAATCTGTTTGTGAATCTGGCGATATTTATCTGGATCGGCAATGCGTGCGATCAACCAGGGACAGAGATCTCTACCCTGCTTGAGCGTCATGCCGGTTTTGATGCCCCAAAGCTTGGCTTCGACACTGGGAGCTAGGATACAGCCGTAGGGGGCATCGGAGTGGGCTACGGCGACTGGCTTGCCTCGCAAAAGGGGATTGGCTTGTTGCTCGACAGAGGCAAAACAAGAGTTTAAATCGATGTGCATGATCCTTGGTTGGGAAGTGTTAAATGCTAGGTTGGGTGTGTTGGCAAATTTTCCCATGTTGTTTCCTTATGCGCCCGCATGTATTCCCGTTTTCCCGTAAACCCGTAAATCTACAGGTATACTGGTTCACTGATATACGATTTAGTCGGGCAGGCCATCGGAGACCTCCTCGAGTGTCCAGCTGAGGTTGTCGGCATTGAGGTTGAGGCGGAAAAAGAGATTGCCACCAACGACCGAGAACACATGGTGGCGAGTGATGCCGTCACGATAGGTGTGGCGGAGGCCGACCTGTGAGACAGAATATTCGTGATGACCCCAAATGAGTGACAGAGGACGGACAGAGCGGGCGGCGGCGTTGTAAGTCGTAATGACAGAGACTGGTTCGGATATTCTTTGGATCATCTCTCTAATATATAACCGAAGGTTAGACGAAGTCAAGAGATTTTGTCAATTTGTAGGAGCCGGGCGATTTCTTGCTTGAGTGAGGCAGTGTAGTTGATACCAAATGGCAGGACTAGCTCGCGCACGTCATGTGCGTTTTGGA
>CAZBML010000044.1:0-5969 GCA_964493295.1 uncultured Pseudomonadales bacterium
AGTTTCCTAATTTTTTTGATTGGCGTAGGATAGGCTCTATGAACCAAAATACTTGGCTAGTGTATGCCATCATTTCAGCAGTGTTTGCGGCACTCACCTCGATCCTCGCTAAAATTGGGATTACTGGGGTGAACTCTAATCTAGCAACAGCCATCCGTACCGTAGTGATTACCATCTTTGCCTGGGGGATAGTCTTTGCTCAAGGAACGTTTCGCGAGATGACAACTCTAAATAAAACTACCTGGATATTTCTCATACTTTCTGGGTTTGCGACGGGATTATCGTGGCTTTTTTACTTTCGTGCCCTCCAACTAGGCGAAGCCTCGAAGGTGGTACCAATTGACAAATTGTCGCTGGTTTTGGCAGTTGTGATGGCAGTGGTTTTTTTGCATGAAAAGATGACTATCCCCACTGCTGTAGGATCGCTTCTCATTACAGCCGGAGTACTAGTTATGGCGTTGTGGAAATAATATGTTGGTGAGCAAACTCCTTAACTTGATAGTGACAACCTCTCTCCTTGCGATCACGAGCTATTTTATGCTTGATCTCAAGATACCTGGGATGCCGATGTTCCACGATAGTAACCCTCACATCGCGAGAATGATCGCTTACCACACAGCCCTCGATGACGGCCAGTATCCACCCATGTGGGCCAAGGAAGTGCTTGGAGGGATCGGCTCGCCAGTCATGATGCTCAATTATCAACTGCCGTATATGGTCAGTGAGATTTTTGTGCGGATGGGAATGACAATTTTTGACAGTTACAAGTTGGTGCTAGCCCTCTCATTTGTCGGATCAGGACTACTTATGTATCTTGCCCTCAAGACAAGATTTGGGATGATGGCTAGTTACCTGGGTGCTGTGGTCTATACCCTAGCCCCTTACCGGTTACTAGATATTTATGTACGCGGGGCACTGGGCGAGGCGGTGTCATTTATCTTTCCTCCCCTCTTGATTTGGGGATTTGCAAAGCGATCATGGCCGATCCTGATCTTGGGCTGGGCAGGTTTATTTTTGACACACCCCGTCGCCTCGGCTTGTTTCTCGGCATTTTTTCTTGGATACATTCTCTTGGTAGCTGAGCGAGCGTCTATTTGGACAAAACTCAAGTTGTTCTTTGGCCCATATTTGGTGGCGCTAAGCATAGCCGCATTCAATCTCTTGCCCACCCTTGCCCTGACTAAATACACGTACTACTCACCAACCCTCTCAGACACTCTAGAGATGTTCCCGGCTTTGTCGCAGTTGATCCACTCACCATGGGGATATGGAGTGTCGCTCCCAGGTCAGAATGATGGGATGTCATTTGAGATCGGGTATATCCAGTGGATAATCCTAGTGATTGGTCTCTTGGCTAGTCTCAAAGCCAAAGCTCGGGAGATGCGGTATTTGATAGGATCTTGTCTAGTTGCGATGTTTTTTATCCTGCCAATTTCGATGCCGGTTTACAAGCTATTTCATTTGACGGCAATCATCGACTTTCCCTGGCGCCTGTTATTATGTGTGATTTTTGCGATAGCCTGGATAGGCACCATTCTATTTGAACAAATCGGTAACCCCAAGGTGGGGAAATTCTTGTTGATAATGGTCGTGTTGATGTTGTATGTCCAGACCAAGCCGATTGCGCACACAAATCAATATTGGAATCGAGATCTCACTTGGTTTGCGCGCGAAACGGGTGATAGCTACGGGGAGTATGCACCTCTAACTAGAGTAACTAGGGATAGTGCCCCTTTTGGTCTGAGAGCTGAGTTTGTAGAGGGAGAGGGTGAGATCGCACAAATCGTCGCGAAATCAAATTGGCAAAAATATCAAGTCAAAACTACTAAAGATGGAGCGGTGCGAATCAATACAGCTTACTTTCCTGGATGGAAAATGGGTAATAACTGTAGAGTCAGCGAGAGGACCTTAAGCCATATTGATGACTCTGGACTGATTTTGTGTGAAGTCCAAACTGGCGAGAGCACGATCGAAATAAAGTTTGAGAAACCCCCTGTGCAGAAACTAGGCAATCTGATAACATTAGCAGGAATAGGAGGATATTTATGGATTTTGTTTCGGTCATTTTACCCACATATAACGAAGCAGAGGCAATAGTCCCTCACGCTCTTCACGTCTCCAAGGTTTTGAGTAAAGCAGGGTACAAGCACGAAGTGCTGGTAGTCGACGACGACTCTCCTGATGGGACAGCTGAAGTGGTGAGACAGGCTGGGAAAAAGAATCCGAATATTAAGGTTTTGGTCAGAAAAAAGAACCATGGACTAGGTCTCTCGATTGGCGAGGGGGTTGCAAGTGCCAAAGGAAATATCGTGATTGGAATGGATGCAGATGGTAATCATGACCCAGAAGATCTGCCCAACATGCTCAAACATCTGGGCCAGGATACGCAATTAGTGGTCGCTTCGAGGTTTAAGGGTAGTGGTGGGATGAAGGGTTGGCGAATGTTGCCAACATTCTTGTTTAATGCCATGTTCCGTCTATTTGGACTACCTATCTGGGATAACACTAGTGGGTATTATGCGGTGCGCAAAAGTGATCTAGTCAAGTTGGGCTTGAAGCGGATTTACTATGGTTATGGTGACTACCATCTGCGTCTCGTTTTTTATGGTGCACAGGCAGGCTGGAAAATGGTCGAGGTGCCAACCACTTACCAAGCACGGCTCGGTGGCCAATCGAAGTCAAAACTATTGCAGATGGCTGTCGAGTACACCAAAGAAGCTTATCGGCTTCGTTTCGGCAAGTGAAAACTGGTCTATAATACGGCCATGCGCAATAAGTGGGATTTCTTTTTTGTGAGTCTGGTGTTACTGGTTGGGGTTTATGGTATCTACGGGCTTTGGTTGTTACCTGGTCTCCCGACAAGCCATGACTCTATTTCTCATCTGGCCCGGCTTTTTGCTTACCAAGAAGGACTAGGTGACGGAATTTTCCCAGTATTGTGGGCTAAGCGGTTGTATTTTGGGATTGGCTCCCCCTCCCTAATGCTCAACTACCAGATCCCCTATTATTTTACGATGTTGTGGAATCTAGTGGGGTTGAATCTAGATAATAGCTTTAAAGCAACGCTGTCATTTAGCTACGTAGTCTCTGGATTTTTGATGTATCGTAGTTTGCGGCTCAGGTATGACCCCCTTCCATCATTTTGTGGGGCTTTTTTGTATTTGGTAGTACCTTATAGGTTTTTGAATATATACGTACGGGGAGCGCTCGGAGAGGTGTTCTCCAATCTCTTTCCACCGATTATTTTGTACGGCATTTGGCAGAAATCGAGAGTTGTGACTAGTTTAGGGTTTGCGGGCTTGTTTTTATCACACCCGGTAGGTAGCGCCCTATATAGCGCGGTATTTTTGGGGTACATGGTTTTTGTCGAAAAAATCACCAGGTTCAAAGCACTGATCAAAGTCTTTTTCGTTCCTTACCTGATTGCTGTTTTGGTGGCGTCGTTTAACTTGATCCCTACGCTCGCATTGACGAAGTACACGTATTACAAAACGGAGAACTCGAATACGATTAAACATTTCCCAAGTTTTGCACAACTTGCATATAGTAAATGGGGCTATGGGTTCTCGAGTGAGGATCAGCGGGATGAAATGTCTTTCCAGGTTGGGATTGTCCAGTGGTTGCTGGGTATCTGGACAATTGTTTATTTGTGCAAAAAAAGCAACAATGAAACTCAGAGAGAACTACGCTATCTCCTCGTCGTGGCCACAGTGGCCATAGGACTGATGATAGAGTGGCTGGCAAAACCAATTTATCTACACTTAAAAATCGGGAAAATTATTGATTTCCCCTGGAGAATGCTGATGGTACTCCCGTTTGTGGGAGCGATAGGGGCGCCGATCCTCCTGAAAACGATCCGTAACCAGAAGACAAAATTGCTCGTCGTAGCCATGATTGTGGCTCTGGCTAGCTATAGCAATCGCAACCATATCCGCATCAACGCTATCTGGCCGTGGCCTAGTACTTTGTTTAGACAAGAAACGGGGGATGCATTTGGGGAGTACAGCGCGATGTGGAGAGAAACGATGCGCGGCTCCGAGTTTAGGCAACAAGCACAGATCATTAAAGGTCGGGGAAGAGTAAAACTACTGAGCGATCGATCTAATCGGACTAAGGTGGAGGTAGAGACGGATGAGAGTGCTACCCTGCGCTTTAATACAATGTATTTCCCTGGGTGGCAAGCAAAAGTAAACGGAGTGAGTCATCCAATCAAGGAGACGAAACAAAGAGAGCCAAGCGGTGATAGTTGTTATATCACAGGGAGCGGGGTAGAAGAGATTGATGAGTCGGGGTTGATTGCCTGCCCAGTCCAACCGGGCAACTCGATAGTTGAGATCCAGTACAAATCACTGCCTATCCATAAACTGGCTAATACGCTTTCAATAATAGGCCTTGTCAGTTTGATCTATTTGGCGAGACGACCAGTGAGTAACAGCTCCAAAATACCCACAAAACGACCCAGATCATAAATGATTTTATAGATAATGAAGAAGGGCGAGTAGGTAGATTTGAGCAGGCCAACTAAGAGTGAGATCGGGAGTGAGGTACGCGTGAGGGCATAGAGCGTACCTAGTAAAGCATATTTGTATGGCCGCTTGGCAGACCAGCGAGCCTGGCGGAAAACTGCGGATAATGTCCCAGGATTGTGGTGATAACAGATAGCCCGAGTACGCAAGGGGCGGAGTCCTAGTTTGCGAAAGAGACTCCAGGTATCGGTGTAGCCGATGTTATCAAACCCCCCTACCCTGTCAAACTCGGTTTTTAGAACGGCACGAAAATCGGTGCCATATTTGGGAGGATTTTTGGGGAAGCGCTTTTTAGCTTCCCAGCCCTCTTCGATATTTTGACAGCGTGCCCAGGTATTGTCCCAGTTGGCCACCCGTTCCTCGACGGTATAAGTGCCCACTACTTCCCCTTTTTGAATCGGGGCAATGAGTTTAGAAACATAGTCTGGATCAAAAACCATGTCAGCGTCGACAAAGAGGAGAATGTCTGAGTGGGCGTGAGATGACCCCAGATTTCTGGCGAGCGCTGGGCCACCATGATTTTGCTTGAGTAGAATGTGTGGGTGGCTACCCAGCACTTCGATAATTCGAATTATCGTAGTGTCGGTGCTACCGTCGTCTACAATGATGATTTCGATGGGCACCGACTGGGTGAGCAATGATTTGAGGCAAGCATCGATTGTGGACTCTGCGTTGTAGACAGGGAGGATAGCAGACGCGACTGGCTTAACTGATGAGGTCATGGAACTCCTTATTTAACTGAGTAATAACTGTTTTGAGCGCAAACGGTTTTAACTCTAGCGAGTAATCGTGTCTAGCTCGCTGGTGTGCCGTGTTTATACCAGCGGTAATCGAGTCCGGGTCGTATGGATCAACATAAATTCCAGTTTCCCCAATCAAGTCGCGGCGGATTTTGTCATCTGTGGCTACAATTGGGAGACCAGAAGCCATGGCTTCTAAATAAACCATCCCAAATGATTCATGTGAGTCTGGAACGAAACAAAAGATATCGGCGCTTTGATAGTATGCCCCTATTTCTGATTGATCCAGTTCTTTGATCCAGCGAAAATCACTAGCGAAAGTAGATAATTGATCTTCGATCACGTCACGCTCTTCGCCATCGCCAATTAACAACCAGGAATATGGAAGTGAGCTGAGGGCACTTGCGACTTTGTCGACGTTCTTGTATCTGGAGAGCGCTGAGACAGTCAGGACAACGGGAGAAGGGAGATTTAAGCTGATTGCTTTGGACTGAAACGATGGGAGCGGATTTGGGATATAGACAACTCTGGTTTGAGATCGGGCGATCGCTTTGGCCCAGCCCAGTGCGACGGGGGTCAGGGCAACAAACAAATCGGGCACGGCCTTGAGTGTACCGGCATCATGATAGCCAATCCCAGCGTGACCAAAAGCGACGATCTTTGCCTTCAAGGCCAGGCCTTGAAGGAGAGAGATCTGGCGAGG
>CAZBML010000044.1:6069-7231 GCA_964493295.1 uncultured Pseudomonadales bacterium
CCCCTTTTGGCGAGACCCATGGTCATGTGGAGGATAGCGATTTTCATAAGTACTTTCGCTTTAGCTGTTTGATCGGAGTAATAATACGAGCGGCCAAGTTGTAAGACCAGGAGCGAGGGGATAAAGGATAGCCTATCGAGAGTGGGTCGCCTTGTTTGAACACCTCGGGCGGCTCGCCTTTGATAGCGATGCCAAGCTCGATTTTGTATTTGCTCCGGTTAAACATGGGAAGGTTGGACCCCATAGTGGAGCGACGTAAATACATGGCGTGGTAAAGTGAGTGTTTGGTCAGTGCCCATCGATCTGGATCATGAGTCAAAATGGAGTGATTGTGACCGTCAAAAAACCCTTCGTTTGGATAATCCCCTTGGTAGTGTAGATTAGGTAGTCTAGCACGATTTACAAGGCGAATCAGGAGGTGACCTGAGTGACCAAACAAATTATAAGTACCCACTGACTCGCTTTGGCGGTGGTAAATGTCGCCCAACAAATCGTAGCGACGAACCAAGATCCCCTCATAACGAGGAGATTGGGTCAGGGCGAGACACTCTTTGGCTGTTTTTGAAGGATAGATTTCGTCGGCGTCGATAATCCAGATCCAGGGATAGTGGGAGTTTGATAACTGAGCCTGCCTAGCCGAGGTAACTTGGGCTGGGGAAGAGGCGTTTATTTGAGTGAGTGAGATTTTTTTTGAGCGAAACGAGCGGATGAGATCCAGGGTATGATCGCTCGAGCCCGTGTCGGTGATCAATAGCTCATCAACGTAGGGGAGAATAGATGAGATCGCATACCAGACCCATTTATCTTCATTTTTGACGATCATGTGTCCGGAAATACCCGACATAGGCGCTCCTTGCATAAATTAAAGTGAAAACCATGATAGCTAAACGAACACCTACCCTAGTCCAAGCAGAACCGAGGAGTCCATAACTAGGGATTGTCAGCAAATCCCCTCCGATGAGGACCAGTGTCTGGATGATCCCTGCATAAGCATAGTATTGTGGCTTGTCAAAGAGATAAAAGAGAGCGACATAAGGAGTAATTGCACCAGTAATGGCAGTAGAGAACAGGAGAATCTGGAGTGGGATAGTCGAGGAGAGATAAGCACTCCCGATCGTGAGGCGAATCGCGAGACTGGCTAGGGGAAGAGAGAGCATGATCA
>CAZBML010000045.1:0-6990 GCA_964493295.1 uncultured Pseudomonadales bacterium
GTCGAGGGTGAGTCAATCGTAATGATTGAGGGTATAGGGGCAAGTAGTAGCCAAGGTAGAATCACGGCTTTGACTCTCTGTTTGGTATGTTTGCTCAAAACCGCGATCAATCCGAGAACCAGGAGAGGAAACTCAAAGTAGTACAAAAGACCGATCCCCTGCACGGAACGCTGAGTATTTTCCCCTCCCGCAAAGAACAAAAACTCGGTTGAAAAAACCTGGAGATAATTGGTGAACAAAGCATAAGTATAATGAGTTAATTTGTTGTGGATGAGACGCGGGAGGAGGCTAGGGAGATTAGTATATCCCCTACTTTCGGCAATGTCGTCCAGAAAACTTTTTTGATTCAATATACTGACTGTACCTAGTCTCACTCGCTCTTCTCTCCTAGCTAATCCGAGGACAACTGGTGTGAGCAAAAAGACAGCAATCACAACAACAGGAATTAAGCGAGATAGTCTCAACTGCCGCCAAGGGATAGCTCCTGTAAAGAGGTAAGCGAGAAAAACCAAGGGTAGGAAAATGCGAATGCTATTGTAAGTGTAGGCGGCTATCACGGCAAAAATCATGGACAACCATAAATGTTTGGGATTTGTGGAACTACTGAGCAAGTAATAAAGACTTACCATCATGAGAACCATGGCAAAGCCTGCTTCAAAAGAGACTCGCGAGAAATGGATGGCCCAAGGTGAAATGGCTATGAGCAAGGCGGATGCTAGTGCCTGAGTTTCTGAACCAAATAATTTTTTGGTGAGAAGATAAATCATGTAAATCGCGACGACACCAAGGAGCGCTGGGGTGAGGCGGACTCCAAAATCGGTTGTACCAAAGAGCCAGATGCCAGGAATCGAAGCATAAATCATTCCGGGTAGTTTGTGTTCGCCAAATGCTTTAAAACTGAGTGGGAGAAACTCTCCCCATTCATCACGACCGGTACGTAAGATCGAATAAGCGTTATACCCAATCGAGACTTCATCCCAGTTTAAGGCGGGAGGTGAAACAGTTAGGTGATAAAAACGAAAGAAGATCCCAATAACAATGATCAGAGTTAGCCAAAATTTCTGCATATAGCTATACTAACATGATGAGGCAAAAGTGGTATCACCTGATTTCAATCGGATTGTTTGTGGGTGGAATACTTACCATGACGATCAATTCGTGGAATGCTAAGTTTTTTGGCTTGCAAAATGCGACTGTAGCCGCCTTAGTTGAACACCAAACCTTTGCTTTGATAGATCAAGTAATTCCAGGGTTTAATTTGGTCGAGGGAACAGAGACTTTTCGCTTTGGCAAGGACGTATTCCCCATGAAACAGCCGGGAGGCACTATCATCGGTGCCATGATTTATTACCCTCTTTTTTTATTCAAGTTTACTTATGTTAACCATTTTGATTATGTCTCACATTTCGTGACGTGGGGAACATCGACTCTCATGATGGCATTAACCTCGATCGTGATGTATCTATTTGTAAGAGAAGTGACAAAGAACCATCAACTAGCTACCAAGACAGCGATTATGATGCCGCTGGCGACCATAATTTGGCCTTATGCGGGTGTATCCCACCACGACATATATGGCATATTTTGGAGTACTTTGGCGATTTATACTTTCTATCTGGGGTGTAGCAAGAACAAAAATTCTTACTTATGGTTAGCGGGATTTTTGGCGACTTTCACCCTGTTTTTTACCATGTTACCACTCACCCTCCCTTTGTCCTTTCTGATTCTAATAGCCTGGGAGAAGAATCTAGATAAATTATGGACAGTGGGATTTGGACTCGTGGCTGGGTATATACCCAATGCTTTGTTCAACTGGATTAACTTTGGTAATCCTCTCCTCCCACCCAACTTGGCCGGACAAGTGAGTGATACTATGCCACTACTTTCGCTAACCAATTTTACAAGCAAACTATGGTTTTATTTGGGCTCACCAAGCAGTGCAATCATATATTTTGCTCCAGTATTGTTGTACGGTGTCATTGGTATTTGGCAAATGAAAAAACATGATTGGCTAAAGAGAGTGCTGACGCTTATCCCATTTTTACAAATCGTCCACATCTCGAGCATGGGGACAATTGGGGGATTCCAGTACGGACCACGATATTTATTGCCCAGTTTTACATGTTTGGTGTTAGGTATCGCAGTTTGGCTCACCAAAAAACATACGCCAGTTACAAAATATGGGTTTGTGATCGCTGTAATTTACTCGATAATTGTAGCCGCGATTGGAGCGCTACAGACAGTGATGTATCCAATGCCGGGCCCATATGCCCCAGTTGTATTGGGGGCGCAAATAATTAGAGGTGAGATGCCGATATTTAGGATGTTGATCCCCGGATTGATTCTGACTATCTTCGGCGCTTATGGTTTATATAAAAGTAGGTTACTAGACCAAACAGAGAAAACAAACTAATTAAATTGCCTAGTTTCTGCAGTAAGGTGCTCTGGATTTGCAGATTATACCGGTGTTCACCAGGCAAGAGAGGGAAAGTAATCTCTCCAGTACTAGTTGGGGCAAGTGATGCGGATTTACCATCGATCGTCAAGTGCCACATGGGGTAATAATTGCGATGGTATATCGCTACCCCTGTCTCACCCGCATTGGCACTAAAGTTCAGTTTTAACGATGTTTGATTTAGCTCTAATAGCTCGACACCACTTGTGAGCACTAAATCATTTTGGGGGAGATAACGTTCAGTAGGCGCCCAGCGTGGGACCAGCTCATCGCGGTGAGCGGTAGTGGTTTTACCCACATATTCGTAGTGGAGCGCAAGGAACTCAGATTCATCCAACCACTTGACTGGATCTCTGTAGGTCTTAGAGTTAAACCAAGCCAGTGCTACGAGGATGCAAGCTAGAGTAATGAACTTGGGATAATGCTTGGTGGCAATTTGCTTCTCTAGTTCAAGAAAAATAAGTACAGCAAGGATGGTAGTAACCCCTAAAAAACGCCAGGGAAATTGAAGAGAAGCTAGGAGGGGTAAGTTTTGCCAAAACCACAAAGAAGGTGGAAGCATCATAAAGATTGCAAAACCATATATAGCTAGATACAACAAAAGAGAGCGAGGACAGGGGCGAACAAAGAGAGACGCGAGTGTATGCAATACAGCCAAGCAAATTACGATGATATTAGCTAATCCTAGCTGGAATGACATCTCGACTGGGTTCTCACCACTTAGTGAACCCTGATAACTCCAAGGACCATACATGAGTTGCTTGGGGTAGACAAAGTGATTTGCAATCCCTAGACTTGGAGCTTGGCTGGAGAGCAAAGTAGATTTTTCAAAAAAGGCTGGGAGAATGAAAAAACTTGCGAGGGCGAGTGAAAGCAAAAAGGAATAAATAATTTTTGCTTTGTGAGCATAAATCACCACTGTAAAAGTCAAGATTAAACCAGCGAATAAATAGGCATAGAAGTTGTGTGAAAGCAAAAGGAGCGCAAAAGGAATGGGACTATACCAGGATAACTTGCCCGACCGACTAATCTGCTGATAGCTCCAGATGACCCAGGGTATGATGCCTAGTGCTACTACCTCCCCTAGTGCCCCTCGCACAAAAATATCCAAAAACTGGTAGGGCGTGAGTAAGTAAAGCAATCCAGCCAAGAGACCAAGGAGGGGTTTGCGGGCAAGGAAATATACCCCTAGACCTCCGACAAAGTATGCCAAGTATAAAAGGAGGTAATATGCCTTGACTGGACCAAGCCCCATGAACATAAAAACCACTCCTGAGTAATAAGGCAAAGGGTAAGTAAAATTGAAGAGAGGGATGCCGTAACCATTATCAAGCGTAGGACTCCAACGGACGGGAAACTGTGACTTTACGAGAGAAACCATGTTTTGAAGACGCTCCACATGCCAAAGTGAGTCGTGGGCATACATAAATCCTGGGTGAGATAGTGAACTAAGAAACCAAGCGGATAGACAAGCAATAAGTAATATAGAGAATATATGCTGACGCATAATTAATCCCAATCTTGCAGAATCGAGGTAGAGGTTCCGGTTGTCTTTTTCTCCCAGTACTTGATATACGAACTGGTAATATGAATACCTGAATACAGAGCAAAGACAAAGCCAGGGAAGCCGTCCATAAATCCTTTGTGACGGAAATATATTTCGCCAAATCTCCACAAAGGTTTGAGGATAGTGTAGAGTATGATGCTCCAGTTACCCATACCAATATTGCCATCTTTGAGCCAAGCCTCTGCTTGGAGAGTAGTGTAGCGGTTACTGCGGCGCAGGTAGCGGGAGAAGGTGGGATCGGCGATGTGGAGCAAATCTTCGCTTAGCCACTTGGTAGGACCCGCAACTTCCATGAGCTCATGAACGGATGCTTGGGGGAGATGGGCTTTGCCTTTTTGAAACAAGCGAATGACGGGATCGGGATACATGCCACCTTTGCTCATCCATCGACCCAAAAAGTAGTTGCGCCTTTTTAGATAATAGGCATCCGGCTGGCCCTGGAGCGGAGCGTCAATCACAGACCTGATTTCTTTGGACAACATAGAGCTTATGCGCTCGTCGGCGTCGAGCTGGAGGATCCAGGTACCCTGGCAAGCATCGATCGCAATTTGCTTGTTGATATGAAAGTTGGTCCGGTTGATTTCTTTGATAACTTTGGCACCGTATTTTTCTGCAACCTGTATAGTGGCATCAGAAGAAGCACCATCGACAATCACGATCTCGCTAGCAAGATCTTTAACTGTTTCAAGACAAGCGCCGAGATTGTCTGCTTCGTTATAAACTGCAAGCGCAATAGATAGTTTGGGGAGATTGTCTGTCATATGATTTAGTATATCCTAGTTTGAGAACTATTTATCCCCCTGGACGATATGGAAAGCGACCGAGCCGTCGGGATAATAAATGGTAGTTTTGATATTTGAATCGGGGTAAAAATCATCTGCTTTACCAACATAGAGAGTTTTGCTTGATCTCTCCTCTTCCTGCCAATTGAGGTACTTGAAAGTATATTTGCCCAAGTGATACTCATCCAACTGATCGAGCCACATCTTACCCTCCTCTTGGTAGCGGAGATTGGCACGATTGTCTCTTTGGTATTCAATCGGATCCCATTTACCATAAAAAGCCAAGAATAGCTGAGGCTCGCCGTACCACTTGGAGACCATGATGGAGTCATATTCATCTGCATGTTCTGCCAAATAGGCCGAGACCTGCGGGTAACCATACTGCCAATCCCTGGCGTAGGCGGGAGAGTACCAGAAAAAATAACCTACTAGATAGAGGCAAATTTCAATAATCAATAACCAATTAACAATTTTCACATAGCGGAATTGGTGAAGAGTGAGATATTCCCATCCGAGTCCAGCAAGGAGGATAAACCCGGGAATAGCGAGAGTTGCGCGTAAGACATGCTGTGGGTCACGAGTGATGGCGGCTGGAATAAGGCCCAAAAGTAGCAGAACAAAAGGTAAAAAGGAGCGTTTATCGCGCACCAAGGCAAGTGTACCGAGAACCACAAAGATCAGCTCAATCACATAGAGTACTCCGTGATAGGGCATACTCTGTTGGGTATGAGTGCCCCCGTGCCAGGCCAAAAAACCGGGAGAAAAGTAAGAGAGGAAGTTGGCAACAAACTGGTACGCAAAGAAAGTGCCTTTGTTGATGATAAGTTTGTCGAGTGGATCTGGCAACGGCATGCTTTGGCGCAAGTGGTAAAAAGCATCTAGAGACTTACCGTCCGTCAAAATACTGACTTGGTTATAGCGAGCCTGGGAGTAACCAGATAAGAGGTTAGTCAAAATAGGAAAAGCAAAAACAGCAAGGATCGCGAGGCATAGGAGTGTAGATTTGAGATTTTTGTACAGCTTGGTCGACCAAATCAATGAAATTACAAGGAGAGGCACTACCAGTTTGGGACTGTTGTAGGTGTGAGGCGCCAGGCCAAAAAAAATACTACTAGCTATCAGCAAGTAGATTTTAGTTTCTCGGTTGTAGCGGAGGAAGAAGTAAATACCAGCGAGGACGAGAGCGAGGGCTGAGTTGGCTTCAAATGCTGGTCGAGAAAGGAAGAAGCTCCACGGGGTAACTGCCATGAGGAATGCCGCCCACAATCCTACCTGATGACTATAGAGTCGCTTGGCAATCTGATAAATAAGATAGACAGAGACGACACCAAGGAGTGCTGAGGGCAGGCGAACGATAACAGGGCTTAGACCAAAAAGCTTGATGAGAGGTACCAGGAGATAGATATAAACGGCTGATTTCCATTCTCCGTAGGAGCGAAAAAATAGTGGCAGGTGACTCCCCCACTCATCTGCCCCTGTCTCACTCACGGAGTAGGCAGTGTAGCCCATCGAGACCTCGTCCCAGTTGAGGCTCGGAGGGACAGAGCCCAGTAGAAAAAGCCGCAGAACTAGGGCAAGAGCGAGGATTTTAAGCATACCAATAACCTCTCAAAAAGAAGACGATGCCGATCAGGCACGCTGTAATACTAAAGATATAGTACATGGTTTTGCCGATTTTGGGTAAACTAGGAACTACAGCCAGCAAGGGGAAAAGGATCAAAAAGAATCTGGGCATACTCCCTAGGCTACCAGTCAGGATGGGCAGAGCCAAGTTGCCCCCAAGATATACCCAGTAAGCCAGATCAAGAAGTTTGAGTCTGTACATATGATAGAACAAGTAGAGGGCAAAGAATGTGGTCAAGACCTCGATAACCACGACATAATGCACAAAGTCGAAGCTAAATTCAGATGTGATGGCTTTGAAGTAGGAGATAGCTGTCGTCAACGGTGAAGTAGCGGTGGCCTTGCCCCATGCACCTTGAGAGTGAAACCACGCAAGGGCATCGCCTGTCTTAAAGTAGAGAAATGTCATGTAGGCAAAGAGGCCAGAGAGAGATGCAAGTAGGTAGGAGAGAGAAGATGTGAGGCTTTTTTTGGACTGCAGTAATTTGATAAACAAGAATCCAGCCAGGAAAACTCCGTTGACGCGCGTGGCGGTAGCAAAGACTGTGGCAAATAAGGCTTTG
>CAZBML010000046.1:0-4267 GCA_964493295.1 uncultured Pseudomonadales bacterium
TATATGCAGGCATGGAAACTGGGTTGTAAAGGCGTGACGATCTACCGGGACGGGAGCAAGGGGGATCAGGTGCTGTCAACGAGTCAGAAAACCAGTGAAATCAGGAACTCAGTGAATCAGTCGACCAGTGAATCAGTAGATCAGCAGGACGATTTGGTTTGTCCAGAGTGTGGGGGCAAGTTGCACAAACAAGACGGGTGTTCTAAATGTATCGATTGCGGGTACAGTGTATGCGGATAAACAAAATCATCAAGCGAGATGGAAGGGAAGTAGAGTTTTCACTGGAAAAGCTCGCAGGGGCAATCTGGAAAGCGGGCAAAGAAACAGGTGAATATGGCTCGACCCGTTCGACAGACTCAGGGCAGGCAGGCTCACCACAAGTTCCTGATAAAGAATCCTTGAGACTAGCTGAGATCACTGTGGCACTGGTTGAAAAATCCTTCGGCTCCGCTCAGGACAAGTCTCTTTCAGTTGAATCTTTACAAGATATCGTCGAACAGGTAATTATGGCGGCCGGTCATTACCAGACAGCCAAAGCCTACATTCTGTACCGTGCCGCTAGATCTGATGAGCGTCGGATCGAGCGGATCATTGGAGTCAAAGACGATCTCGATCTCTCACCCAACCAACTCAAAGTTCTACGCAACCGTTATTTGTTAAAAGACGAAGACGGTAAGGTGATTGAAACTCCGAGTGAACTGTTTAGACGGGTGGCAAAGAATTTGGCGGTTGTGGAGAAGAGTGACAAACGTAAAAAAGTCGAAGCAGATTTTTACGAAGTGATGTCACGACTCGAATTCCTCCCGGCCGGACGAACTCTGAACAATGCCGGTACGCCCCAATCACAACTAGCTAACTGTTTTGTACTCCCAGTAGAAGACTCGATGGAAGGGATATTTGATGCGGTCAAATGGATGGCGATGGTGCACCAGAGAGGGGGAGGGACGGGATTTAATTTTTCCAAACTACGCCCCAAAGGTGACGTGGTGACAAAATCGACGGGTGGGTTTGCGACCGGTCCGGTCTCTTTTATGAAAGTGTTTGATATTGCAACTCGCCAAGTGATGCAGGGAGGGAAGAAGAGAGGAGCTAACATGGGGATTCTAAACGTGGATCACCCGGATATTCTGGACTTTATCTCGGCCAAATCGGAGCGAGGCGAGATCGAGAACTTTAACATCTCGGTGGGGGTCACCGACGATTTTATGAAAGCGGTCGACCAAGACAAAGAGTGGCATCTGCGCAACCAACGCACGGGTGAGATTGTACAAACAATACGGGCTAAAACGCTAATGGGACAACTCGTCTCGATGGCTTGGCGGACGGGTGATCCTGGATTAATTTTCCTCGATCCGATCAATCGCAACAACCCACTGCTTGCAAAATATGGCCGAATTGACGCGACCAATCCGTGTGGTGAACAGCCACTACACCCATTTGATGCGTGTAACCTAGGGTCAATAAACTTAGCTAAATTCGTAAAGCCGTATAGCCGTAAATCCGTAAATCCAGACAAAAATATTGATTGGGAGCGGCTAAGGTTTGTGGTACATACGGGGGTGAGGATGCTCGATGATGTGATTGATGCGTGCAAGTACCCACTGCCACAGATCACCGAAACAGTGCGGAGTAACAGGAGGATTGGGCTCGGGGTAATGGGGTGGGCAGATATGCTCTACCAACTTAGGGTGCCGTATGACAGTGAAGAGGGGATTAAATTGGCCAAGAAAATTGCCAAGTTTATCCAGGACGAATCCTGGCAGATGTCCAGCGATCTAGCTAAAGAAAAAGGAGTATTCCCCAGGTGGAAAGAATCTAGCTTTGTAAAAGAAGGTAAGAAAGTGCGTAATGTAGCGATCACCACCATTGCTCCAACTGGCAGTATCTCGATGTTGTCTGATGCGTCGTCGGGAATCGAGCCAGTGTTTGCCCTGGCTTATACCAAGAACGTGGTGGAGGACAGTGGCCTCTCTTATATCAACAAGTATTTTGAGCAAGAACTCGCACAGTCGCCGTGGGCAGACGGGGACAATGAACACAAAGTACGGGATCGGATTGTACGGGAAGTAGCACAGCAGGGAAGTGTGGCGCATATCTCGGGTGTGCCAGAGGAGGTTAAGACAGTTTATCGCACAGCTCATGATATTGCTCCCGAGTGGCACGTAAAAATGCAGGCGGCCTGGCAGAAATACACCGACAATGCAGTTTCTAAAACAATCAACTTCCCCCATACCGCGACGATCGACGATGTGGAATCGGCGTATATGACGGCCTGGAAGATGGGGTGCAAAGGAATTACGATTTATCGGGACGGTAGCAAAGATGTGCAGATACTATCGGTGGGGAGCAACCCCACTCCGTCTTCGACTCCGCTAGGGGCAGGGCAGATAATACAAAGTAAGATAAAAACAGAGACACTAAAAGAGCGAGGCGAAAGGTTAAAGACAAAGCCGGCGGGCAAACATCTAGAAATATGCCCAGAGTGCGGAGGAAAACTAGCGATTGAAGAGGGGTGCGCGAAATGTTATGGATGCGGATTCTCGGTTTGCCAAGGATAGTTGTACTATGCTCTGCGAGACCAGGTAATAAAAGTCACAAAACCACACTTATCACCCTCTTTAAGAGAGCAACCACGTAATTTTTGCGGTCCTCTACCGCCGAAACAGGGATTTCTCTCCAGCATTCTCTGTAATCCTACTTCAGATATCTCGAATCCTTTTGCATGAAGAATTGGGATTAGTCTACTTGTTTCAAAATTGGTACCCTCAGCTGCTTCTGCACATTGTATGATCTCTGCAAGTTGTAGATATGTAGCAACAGTCCATCCACCCATATCTGGAATTATATCAGAATAGGGTAGAATATACCCATGCAGAAAATAATTTTGGCCAGCGGGAGTCCGAGGAGAAAAGCGATACTGGAGTTGATGGGGTTAGAATTTGAGATAGTGGATTCGGGATACGACGAGGATTTGATTAAAACCGATGACCCAGTAGAGCTAGTAGAGGAGTTGGCTCTGCAAAAGGCGCTCGCGGTAGCAAAGAAATATCCTGACGCGATAGTGATTGGAGGAGATACTACCGTCACACTCGGGATCCATTCGACAGACTCAGGGCAAGCAGGTTGGATAGCAAAGGCCAATACCAAAGAAGAGGCGAGAGCGATGTTTGGAGGACTGCTTGGCAAAACACACGAAGTGGTGACTGGTGTAGCGGTCGTTAACTCGCTCACGGGTGAGCAATATGTGGGGCATGAGACCGGATCTGTTACCTTTCGCGATGGTACAGAGGCCGAACTGGATGGTTACGTGGCCAATGAAAAGAATTGGCGCGGGTTTGCTGGAGCTTATGCTTTGCAAGGAGG
Organism: uncultured Pseudomonadales bacterium; assembly: GCA_964493295.1. GTDB lineage: Bacteria > Patescibacteriota > Microgenomatia > UBA1400 > UBA12108 > CAJAUT01. The sequence goes on from CAZBML010000046.1 coordinate 3,364, forward strand.
TGCGGCCCCGTTTGCCCTGAATCAAGCGGGAAAACTCTCGGCGATTATTGGGATGCCGGTTGAACTAACCTGTGAACTACTTGAGCAGTCAGGAGTGGTCGTTGACGTGGATCCAGAGGAAATAGAGCAAAATCTACATGGGATGAAAGTGGGGATTGAAGGGTGAAGAATACTGGACTAATCTATGTTTTTACGGGAGAGGGGAAGGGAAAAACCTCGGCGGCTTTGGGGGTGGCGACTAGAGCATTGTTGATTGGCCAGAGGGTGGTGTGGGTGGCATTTTATAAACAAGAGTCGTGGGGATTGGCAGAGTCGAAATTAGAAGACAAATTCTCAAACCTAGACATGCAGTTTGTAGGGAAGGGGTTTAGGATAGGTAAAAAAACAGCTCTGGTGGGCAACAAAGGGCACGTTGTAGTGGATACAGCCAGCGAAGTTGAGCACAAAATGGCGGCAGAACGAGGACTACAGCTGGTGAGGGAAAAATTGCAAGGTACGGAACCTTGTTTTTTGATTGTGATGGACGAGATCCTCAACGCGGTATCGGAAGGGCTGTTAGAGAGCAAACAGGTAATGGAGGTTTTAAATAAGCGGGGTGAAACTCACGTTGTACTGACCGGGAGAGGGGCGAGTAAAGAAATAATAGAGGTGGCGGATTTGGTGACGGAGTGTAGGAAAATTAAGCACCCATATGACACGGGGAAATTGGCGGTACAAGGACTAGATTTTTAATACGTTTTTTGCCGTATAATGGGTTGAGACTATATATTTTGGAGGCGTTTTTATGGTGGATGTGAAGAAAGAAAAAGAGTCCCTTCGACAAGCTCAGGGTGAACTGGGGATGGAGCGAGTCAAACTACCAGAGGATTTGACGATAGTTGAGGCACCAAACAGGGACAAAGAA
>CAZBML010000046.1:4277-5635 GCA_964493295.1 uncultured Pseudomonadales bacterium
AAAACCTGGAAGTTACCACCTGGATCGAGAAAATCGAGAAGCAGTTTGCGAGAGTGCCAAATGATACGACCGACGTCACTGATGATACGGTGGTAGTACAACAGCAACCCACAACTCAGCAACCACCGGTTACACTCCCTGTCACTCAACAACAAATGGCAAAGGGTAAATCAGCCAAAGTGGATCTGGGGATTGCGTGGCTCGTGGCGTGGGCCGTGCGACAAATAAAACTATTGGCTCGTCTAGGGAGAAAAGTGCGACTACAAGACCTTCCGGAGGCAAAACAGTAATGCAAGGATTAGAGCAGTTATCAACACTAATGACGAACCTAGCGTATGCGCTGGTTTTTTTGTCACTGGGATTGACTGGTCTGTTTGCACTGGGCTATGCCTTTTTGCTCTGGATGCGTAACCGCAACCGCGAAGAATATAGTTTGTCGTTTGTGACACTAGAGGTAGTACTCCCTAGACATAATCAGATCAAGATCGATGCGGCTGAGCAGTTGTTTGCTAGTTTGTACTCGGTCAAAAATGAAGAATGGTACTCATTCTTGCAGTCGGAACATGCGATTTCGTTTGAAATAGTTGGCAAGAAAGAGGATATAAGATTTTATGTTTCAGTGCCTCACGAACTCATGGAGTTAGTCGAGAAGCAAATCCACGGAGCATATCCTGGAGCAGAGATAAAGGCAGTAGAAGAATTTACGATTTTTGATGAAAACGGAAAAGTGGCGTTTGAGTCGCTAGTAAAAAGTCAGGCTGGGTATTATCCAATTCAATCTTTTAGAGACTTGCCTACCGACCCATTGTCTTCGATTACGTCATTCCTAGCTAAGATGCGTGAAGGGGAGGGGGCAATGCTCCAAGTAATTGTTTCACCCGCTTCTCATGCTTGGAGTAATCGTGGTCATGGTTATATTTCTAAAGCCAAAAAAGACGAGAGTAATCCGGATAAAGCTAGTTATAGCGTCGATCCTAGAGCGCTTGAGGCAATAGAGAGATCTGCTGGCAAGCCTGGATTTGAGGTTTCGATTCGTTTGGTAGTGAATGCACCCACAAAAGGTGAGGCACACACTCTCCTTAAACAATTCTCTGGTACTTTTTCGCAGTTTGCTGGTCCTTACAATAAATTTACCAAGCAAAAAATCTGGCTCAAACGATTGTTTATGGTAGATTTTATTTATCGCTACCAGGCGATGTTTAGAGGTAAGTCGATTCTCAATTCAGAAGAATTGGCGACAATTTTCCACTTCCCTAATAAGCAAGTCGAGACTCCCCATATCCACTGGTTGACAGCCAAGACTGCCCCAGCTCCTGCCCAAATCCCTAACTCGGGTTTGTATTTGGGTAAGAGTGTAT
>CAZBML010000046.1:5649-6756 GCA_964493295.1 uncultured Pseudomonadales bacterium
CCGACAAAGACAGGGCGCGTCATATGTACATCATCGGAAAAACTGGTACGGGTAAATCAGAGCTCCTGATGGATATGATCTTGCAGGATATCAGGGCAGGGAAGGGCGTGTGTTTTATCGATCCTCATGACTCGGTAGAAAAACTCCTAGAGTATATCCCACCAGAGAGGGCGGAAGACGTGATTTACTTTAACCCAGCTGATACAGATAGGCCGATGGGACTAAATATGCTCGAGGCTAGAACGGAAGAAGAGAAACAGTTTGTGGCCTCTTCGATCATCAACCTCATGTATAAACTGTATGATCCGCACAAGACTGGTATTATCGGTCCCCGGTTTGAGCATGCCATTCGCAACGCCATGATGACAGTGATGGTCGAGCCTGGTGCGACCTTTATCGAGATTGTGCGCGTGATGACCGATCCCAAGTTCCTCCAAGAGCTACTGCCTAAAGTCGAGGATCCGATGGTGAGGAGATACTGGACTGATCAGATCGCTCAGACCTCAGACTTCCACAAATCCGAGGTCTTGGACTATATCGTGTCAAAATTTGGCCGCTTTATCACCGACAAAATGATGCGTAATATCATCGGTCAGTCATATAGTGCCTTTAATTTCCGTGAAGTGATGGATGAAGGTAAGATCCTCCTGATCAACCTAGCCAAGGGAAGAATAGGGGAGGAAAACTCGGCATTCTTGGGTCTCATTTTGGTGCCAAAAATCTTGGTTGCGGCTATGTCACGTCAAGATATCCCCGAATCGCAAAGGCGTGATTTTAACTTGTACGTAGATGAGTTCCAAAACTTTGCCACCCCCGACTTTGCCACGATTCTGTCTGAAGCTCGTAAGTATCACTTGAATCTGATTGTCGCGAACCAATTTATTGGGCAAATTGATGAAGAGGTAAAGAATGCGGTGTTTGGGAACGTGGGTACGATGATGTCGTTCCGCGTGGGTGTGCAAGACGCCAACTTCCTCCAGCACGAGTTCTCACCGACCTTCTCAGAGGCAGATTTGACCAATGTGGAGAGATATCACACGTTTGTGAAGACGATTGTGGATAATGAACCAATGCCACCGTTCTCGATGGACTTGACCCGTGATGTCG
>CAZBML010000047.1:0-585 GCA_964493295.1 uncultured Pseudomonadales bacterium
CTTATTTCGTGTACTTGGCTTTGACCTGGAAGAGGAGATAAAGAGAAATGGCCCCTCCGATGAGTAGTCCGCCGAGATTAAAGCTCAACAACTGTTGGATGAGTGAGAGGAGGGTAGAGTAGAACATGAGTCTCCAGGCACTTTCCTGGCGCTTGAAAAGACCAGGAATAGCCATGATCTCTAGCACAATCATGCCGAAAGAAAAGACCAGCGACACAGTGTAGGAGAAACCCATGTGGAGCCCGCCGAGATAGCTAAAAGGGAGCGCGAGCGCGGAGATGCCGAGGGCACCGAGGATTAGAGGGGCGAGCATGAGCATGGAGATAACAGCAAACCACGGTGCCAACTTGACGATAAGCTCTTTGACGTTGTCTGGTAGTGAGGGAAGACTTTTGTTTAAAGCAAGTTTTTCGATTTCAATTTCCAGTGTTTTGAGTGTATCTGAGATCGTAGTTTGTTTAGTATTTGGCATATATTTCCCCCGAACTAGTAATGAATTAAGTATAACAGAAGAGATATAATGAATTTATGTTCAAGCGTATTGGATTTGTAACAATAGCGTTGTCGGTTGCTATTTTGTGCTGG
>CAZBML010000047.1:595-6635 GCA_964493295.1 uncultured Pseudomonadales bacterium
CACTCGGAGTACGAGTCGCCAAAGCGTTGCTGGAATCTAGTTGTAAAAAAACCAGCAATGGTTATGGAGTTGGCGGGATCACGAATGTATCTTGATCCACAGTTTACAGGGGTCAGCAAAACTCCAAACATTATTTATCTCAGTGCCCCTGCATATAAAACTAAACTGCCCACAAATCTAGGATTAGATGTTTATCAACCAATTGGTGACACGAGAACTGCTAGGCCTGCACTCGTACTTGTACATGGTGGGGGCTTTGCGGCTGGAAATAAAGGGATATATGATGAAGAAAAAAATGGGGGATTGTTTGGCTGGGGAAAGTATTTTGCTGAGCGAGGATATGTGGTATTTAGTGTTGATTATCGTTTAGGGGATAAATTTTTGAAGCTGGATGACCCTGAATTGGAAAAGGTGGTGGAGATGGCGACAAGCGATGTTGTGGCTAGTATAACCTACGTAAAAGATAATGCCGATAAGTATCGAATCGATCCAAACAAAATCGCGGTTGGAGGCAACTCGGCGGGGGCAGTACTCGCACTTTATAGTGCATATAACCCAGGAGGAGAGAAAGTAGTCGCGAGTATTGCACTAGCTGGCACGCTAGGGCCAGATCATTTGGAGAGAGTCGTCGCTGGAGCACCGCCGGCTATTATGTTTGCCGGCACAGATGATCGAACTGTACCTTACGCCTGGTCAATGGCAGTAAAAGATAAACTCAAGGCTGTGGGGAGTAGAGTGGATTGGTATAGCTACCCTGGAGCAGGACACGAAGTAGCTGGATACACCCACGTGGCTCCGCAGATTGCGAGTTTTTTGTATGAAGTCATGAAGCTAGACCGAGTCGAGCCGAGTGCAGAACCAGTGAGTCGCCAAGAAGTAAACAAAGTCGCGAGTCCAATCCCAACTCTCAGTCCAACCTCTACACCCACCCCTAGCCCTACCCCCAAACCTAGTCCTAGTCCTAATCCTAGTCCATCGCCAAGCGTGATCGCAAGTTTAGCACCAAGTGTCATGCCGAGCAAAAAACCAGTAGTTAAAACCCAGCCTAGTCCATCGCCAGCGATTGTGCTAGAGCGAATGGCACCGGAAGATTTTGTGTGGCACGGGGCACCATCGATCCCAGACGTCGAGAGTAATGTAGATGAGATAAAAGAGAGTAAACAAGGAGTACTGGATCTTTTGTGGACTGCGATCAAGAAACTGTTTGGGTTTTGATAACTAATTGCAAATACTGGCAACAGAACATTTGGATTGGTTGGTTCCACCGCAGTTGGCGTCGTTGAGCCAGGTGCTATTGCAGGTCAGGCCGGGTGGGAGATTGGTGCAGTTGCCTACATTGGAACAATAATAGATGAGATCGCTAGGTCCAGCACTAGGATTAGCTCCCGCAGGGGAGGAAGAGGTAGGATCGTAGTGAATCGAGACCGTGGTATTGGTAGATGAAACACCAAAGTTGCCGAGAGTGCTACCACCACTACTAGTCCTCAGCGAGATAGCCTCGGGATCGCGACTAGCCAGGTTGAGGGTGGCATAAAACTTGAACCAGCCACAAGTAGTGCTGTCGGTCTCTAGGACATAGGGGAGACCGGTACTACGGTCGCAAGGAATACTCTGGAGATATGGTGCGAGGAGGTTGGAGTTGCAATCTGAGGCGTCGTCGAACCACTCAACAGGTGGGTAGCAGTTATTGTCGTTGTAATATTCTTCGAAGGCGATCTTGAGTCTAGCGAGATCGGCTTTGGTTCTGGCGTCGTCGGCTTTGTCCCGCTGGTTGCTAAAGGATAAAATAAGTGCGAGGGTCAAGAGAGCCAAGATACAAACTACCACTAAAATCTCAATTAATGTAAAACCATGTTTAAATGATCTATTCATTGACGGTGGATGACTTTGAAGCAAAAAGATTTTTGAAGAACAAAAGGATTCGTTCGAAGAAGCCGGGTTTGTCAACAGCATACTTTTCGTCGAGCTCTTCTTGGGTAAAAGCGTAGTTTTTGAGTGTATCATTTGGCTCGGAATCGGTGGGGGTGTAGGTATAGGTTGAGGGAGCGGTGGAGGTGGGAGTAGAGGTGGGGGTAGATACGACAGAGGTGGATGGTTTGGGAGTGGGCGCAATAGCAGTGTTGGGCTGGGAAATCGGGTTGATAATCGTCAGTTTGAGAGGTTCAACCGATTTGAGGACATTGGCACTAGAATCGATTGCGCTGACCGCGGTTTGGTCCCCAAATGCAAGGGAGGTGGTGCCTGTTTTTAAGCCTTTGATTTTGACGACAGCGATGTTGCCAGAGCCGGATGCTCCACCTTGATCGGGGTTGGTAGCGTAGGTAAAAGTGACTTTGCCTGAGGTAAAGCTAGGATTAGAGAGGACATTGGAAAAAAAAGTATTTGGAGTGATAGAGCTGATAGTCAAGTAGCTGGGGTCGTAAGTGAGTTCGATTTGGGCTCCGGTGGCTTTTTGCGCCCCAGTATTGATAAGGAGCGAAACAGTACGTTCTTTGCCGAGCTCTAGATCTAGTTTGTTCGGACTAAAGGAGAGATCGACAGTCCCGGCCGTGTTTTTGATTTCGTTGATCCCAACGGGGGCGGGCTGAAGTTGCTGGCCTCTAGTTGCGACGATGGCAATTAGTCCAACAAGAATGATTATCCCTATGATCAAGCGTTTGGATGATTTGCGCTGTGCACTTTTTTTCATACAAGTTTACTTGAAACCGAGGATACTGCGCTTCATGCATTCCGACCAAGTAGAGTAGCAAGTGGAGTGGTTGTCTTCACTGCAAAAAGTAGTCCCGCTCCCGCAGTTTTTCTGATCTGCGGAGTAACTACCCGTTGTAGGAGCACAGCGTTTGCCGTTGTAGGTGTAGAGCTGTTTGCAGGAAGTGGTGGGAGGGACGATGATACTGGTGGGTGGAGCCGAGACAACCTCAAATTTGAGAGCGGGGCTGTGAGTGACTACAGTCGAGCCATATGAGGTATATTTGCCGTCGAGACTAGCGAAGACGGGAGTCTTGGAGGGGTTGAAGTCCTTGGCTACATCGTTGTAGCCCCATGCGTAGAAATACATGGGGGTTGTATAGGTGGTTGCGACACCATTCATTTTGCCGTCTAGATTGGCGTAGGAATAAGTATATGAAGCACCAGTTGAAGTCTTTAAAGTGACAGTTGAGGGAGTTATGCGGACAGCGGGTTTGAATACTAGAGGTGGTTTTTGCTCGATGATAGTAGAACCATAGGTGGTATAGCGACCATCGGCAGTTGTAAACATGACACCTTTACTGGGATTGAAGCCAGAGGGAGCTGGACCCTTGTGACCCCAGGGGTAAAAATAACCATCAACTGTAGCGCCATCCATGCGCTTTTTGTTGCCACTAAAACCGCCACCAAAACCATAGGAATAGGTATAGGATTGACCGCTAGCGGTAGTGAGCGTAACGGAGGGAACGGCACCAACACCGATCCCGTTGTAGGTAGCTTCGTTGATGTCAGGGGTACGAGGTACGACAAAAATGAAAAAAGCCAAGATTGAACAAACTAAGCCACCGAGGATCAGATAAAGACGCGTGTTTTGGTGGGAGAGATGTTTCTTTTTGGCCATATTACTCCTTTTCTCCACGTTTGTTGTAATTGATTACGAAGAGATTGTAATCAAGGACATTGATCTTGCCGTCTTTGTTGAGGTCGGCAATATTACCAACGGGAGTGGCTGGAATAGGAGTAGGGGTTGCATTGAGCTGGGCACCAGTATTGCCGACAGCTTGGTTGTTTGATCCACCCTTGCCTTGGTTGGTGTTGGTGGTTGAGGTGTTGCCGGCGGCTTGGCGGACAGCGTTGGTGAAATCGGCGGCGGCTTGGCGCTCAGCGGCGGTAGTAGGAACGAAAGTGCCATATGGACTACCGGCATAAGTGAAGAAGTAGCCATTAATATTGCGTCCAGTCTCGCCTGGCATGCCAGCATAGGTGCCCGGTGGGACCCATTTGGCTCCTTCGGTGCCTTTGGCTACTAGCTGACCATCTTTGACATAAACGTCGTTGCCCTGGATGACCACGGCTGGGGCGGCTGTCTTGTTGTAGACTTCGTTGATATCGACAGGCTGGGGACCGTAGGTTTTGTAGGCGCCGTAGGCCAAAGCTGAAAGGAGAATGAACGATCCCACATAAAGATATTTCTTGGTTGAGCTGGACTTGTTTGATTTCATAGACTCCTTTGATTGTTTAGTACTTCTTTAGTTATAGAATTATTGAGATGACTTTGCAAGTGGATTATTTGCCATAGTTTTGGACTAGGACATTGTAGTCAAAGAGGTCGATCCTGCCGTCAGCTTGGAGGTCGGCAGGACTAAATCCAGGCGAGCCGGTTTTGGTAAAATCCCGGCGTATGAGGTTGTAATCGGAGAGTCCGACACTGCCATCGTGATCGAGATCCGCGAGCTTGTGATTAGAGGGGGAAGCAGGAGTGGCACTGGGAGTGGGGGAGGGCTTTGGTGTGCTAGGTTGTGATGAGGATGGTGAGGCGATGGTAACTGGACTGGCAAGATTAAATTTGGAGGTAGCATTGTAGGCAGTAAAGTAGGCGTCACGCAAAGCCCGGCGTGCGGTGGCTTTGGCTGGGGTGTACATGGTGGCATATTGATTTTTGCTTGCCATATTGTCTGAAGCTGGGTTGATCATCATGGTGTGGGTGTACATCCAAGTAATCATTTTGGAGATATTGGGTTTATTTGCGGAGGAGATTTGATTTTTGATGCGGCCAATGCTATTGGCTGGGGCATAGCTAACGTAAGTGTCTCCAGTAGGTCCAGGACCAAAAGTTTCGATGTTAGCCCAGGCGAGTTTGCCTGGGTAATTGGCAACCGAATCGCTTAGGGCTTGGTAGTGAGCGGTGGAGGCTTGGGTGGTTTGCGTGATACCAACCCCGATACTGTCGGTAGCGGCGATAATATCTACCTGAGTTGTACCAAAGACATTGTCAAAAGCTTTTTTGGAAGTCGCATAGTCGGTGGATTCCATTTGAAAGGGTGACATCATGACCATTTTGCCGGTTTTGGTTTTGATCATATTGGCCATGTCGCGAAAAAATGATAACTGGAGATACGGTGCATCTTGATATGCTAGATAAAGGGAATCTACTTCTATAGCAATGTAATATCCTCCGACGTTGGGGGTGTTGGGGATTTTGGTTTTGTCGGAGAGAAGCTGATTGATTGCATCAATTGTACGGGCAGAATAAGCGATTACTTTGCCCTTGTCAGTAGTTTCATTTCCGACTGTACCTTTATACCAAACTAAACAATCACTTGCGTGAGGGATATCTGCAACACTAAAGAATATTTGCATTTGATATTTGGTGGCAGAGTTGATCAAGTTGACCATTTGGTGGTTTAGTCGACTAGCACTAGAATCTTCTATGTATTGTCCAGTTTGGCAGTTCTTGGTTAAGTATCCAGTTAAGGTTAAAACAACAAGGTTGATGTTGGCATCCTGTAGCTCCTCAAAGAGTCGATCGTAGTCGCTAGCTGAGGAATAGAAGAGATCCGGCACAATAAAAGTGCCTGTGAGGGGGAGAGTACTACCGCCAATGACATTGATGGATGAAGATTTGGGTTTAATAAAAATAATCCCAACTGCAATAAGAAGAGAGAAAGCCCCGATGGTTAGAAAGTTACGGAAGTTCAACAGGACCCCCTGCAAGAGGTGATGGGAGCGGTGATGGCTCGACTAATGAAGGATTGGTGTTGCTGGTTTGACTGGCTGGAGCGCCTGATGGGGTGGGTGAGGGTTTTTTGAGTTTGGCTTGGAGCTCGAGGAGCTCTGTATTGGCTTTGCCAAGATCTAGACTGTCTGGCCCTAAAAGACTGATAGATTTTTGTAGGGCTAGCACAGCATTCTGATAGTCTCCCTGAGACTCCAGGAGCTTGGCGAGGTTGTAGTAGGCATTGGGGTAGTTGGGTTTGAGTTGGATGGCAGTTTGGAACTCGGACTGGGCACGGCCGTAAAGCCTAGCTCGATCTTCGGATTTTTGGCTTGAGTCACCCAACTGATAGAGCAT